>CALMTS010000258.1 GCA_937872685.1 uncultured Desulfomicrobium sp. | reverse complement strand
TGCAGGCGAATTTTGTCCGGAAAAAACGGACTCCCGCGAATTTCCAACACCAGACAAAACTCCGACATAAAACATATCGAACTGAAATAAATAACTATGTCAATCATGGCACATTTTTTTCTTGTGCTTTGCTCTCATATCTGCACATCTTGAAATCGAAATACCGCGAAACAGCGAGGAGACCATGAAACTCTCGAAGAATGCCGAGCAGAGAAAAACCGACCGCGTTCCGCATGAAGCGTCCGTGCGGTACTCCGTCGGCGGCCAGGACGAGTATCATCCGGCTCGGATGTTCAATTACAGCAGCACGGGAATGTACCTTGAACTCCAATTCCCTCCGCCCAAGCTCGGCGCCAACCTGCTGATCGAAGTCATGGACGGCGACGGCGAAGAGCCCTGGTTCGACAGAAACGCGCCCAAGACCTGTTATTATGCCAAAGTCATCTGGAAAAAGAACCTGACGGACAACCAGGCGCATTACGGCGTGGGCCTGCGCTACCTGTCCATGAACACTCCGGAAGGCTGAAATGAAAAAAACCGCCGCATGAGCGGCGGTTCCGGAAACACGCAGGAGAGCCCTTCACAGGGCTTTTTTCATTTCTTCTTTGCGGCCAGCTCCGCCTTGCGGCGCGTAAGGTCGTCGAACACGGCCATGGCCGCCGAGGCGCCTTCGCTGACGGCGGTGACGATCTGCTGCACCCCTCCGGTGATGTCACCGGCCGCATAGAGCCGCGGGATGCTCGTACGGCCCTGCCGGTCGACCCTGATGTAGCCGCCCGGTTCCAAGGCCAGCCCGAGATGGGACACGGCCTCCACGTTGGGCACGATGCCGATGGCCAGGAAGACCCCGTCCACCTTGAGACGTTCGCTTTCGCCCGTCTTCACGTCCCTGACGCTGACGAACTCCAGCGCCTTGTCCCCGCCGATCTCCTCCACCACGCTGTTCCAGCGCACGGGGATCTCTTCCCGGAGCACGGAGTCCACGAGGTGCTGCTCGGCCCGGAACCTGTCGCGGCGGTGCACGATGGTCACGTCCACGCCCAGGTTCTTCAGGTGCAGGGCGTCGGTCAGCGCCGTGTTGCCGCCGCCGACGACAGCGACCTTCTTCCCCTTGAACATGAAGCCGTCGCAGGATGCGCAGAAGGACACGCCCTTGCTCATGAAGCGCTCCTCGCCGGGCACCCCGAGCTTCTTCCAGGACGCCCCGGCCGCGTAGATGACCGCTGCGGCGACATAGACCCGGTCCTGGGTGTACACTTCGAGATTGCGGCCGATCTTGATCTCCTCGACCTTCTGGCCCGTGACCACGTCCACGTACTGTTTGGCCTGTTCGTGAATCATGTCCATGAGCATCTTGCCGCCGATGTTGATGAAGCCCGGATAGTTCTCGACCTCGGGCGTGATGCTGACCAGTCCGCCGACGATGCCCTTCTCCAGGACCACGGCGTCGAGCCCGGCGCGTTTGGCGTAGATTCCCGCCGTCAGCCCGGCCGGGCCGGAGCCGATGATGACCAGATCGCGGTACTGCACGTCCGCTTCGCCGGCGTCAGCCGTCTCGTGGGCCTGATCCCGCACGGCCTTCAGGGTGACCAACTGGGTCACGAAGGACGCTTCGGACTCGAGCCCCACGGTGGAGAGGGCCTCGTTATAGACCGTGTGGGGGATGGACCCCACGGAATATTCCTCGGCGTACCCGGGATTCTCGCCCGTCTCGACACACTCGACGGCGACCACCCCGGGCCTCTCCACGGCAGCCTTGATGGCGTTGACGCACTGGCCCGGACAGTAAGGACAGGTCGGGCTGACAAAGACCTTGACCTCGCGCTGCTCCGTGAGCCCGGCCAGAGCTTCCCTGCTCTTTTCGGACAGGAAGCTCTTTTCATTGGAAACCATCATCAGGGCGTGGAGAAAGGCCTGCCCTTCCTCGCCGGCCGGGGCCCCGGTGAAACGGATGGCGTAGCGTCCGGGATGGATCAGCAGGGTCGGGAAACGCTCGACCCCGTATTTCGCGTTGGCGTCAGCATCGTCCTCGTGCAGTTCCAGCGTGACCTTGTCCGTCAGCCGGACCAGGTCCTGCAACAGCTTTCGGCAGAAATCGGCATAGGCGTCGTTCTCGCCCGGTTTGGTGAAAAGGTGGACAGGGACCTGCTCCCGGAATTCACCGAGATATTGGGAGAGCGCTTTGCGCTGGTCTTCGGGAAGGAACCATTCGGTTTCTTTGGTCATGGGGAACCTCCGGAAAGTTGAACGTGAAGGCGAAGTACGAGTTTTCTCTGTAAAGCCTTCCTGAAATTTGTCAAAGCGCAGGGGAAGAAAGCAAAGGGTTTGTCACGGGCTGCGGGAAAAAGCGGGCAAAAGGACTGGACGTCGCCGCCTTGCAGCGGGGTCGGCAGGGCATCAGAGGGCTGCGTAGACGCGGTCGTAGGCCTCGCGCATGCCCGGCGCGTCGTATCCCCGCACATCGACCCGACCTGCGGCGACGAGCCGACCGGCCAGGGCGGGGTCACGGCGCAGGCGCTCCAGCTGCCGCGCCAGGGCGGCGGCGTCTCCATTGGGGAAGGCCAGCCCGTTTTCCCCGTCCCGGACGAGTTCCAGGTTGGCCCGAAGGTCCGAACACACCACCGGCACCCCGGCGGCCCAGGCCTCCTTGACCACGCCGCTGGAGCCCTCGCCGTGGGCCGAAGGCACCACCAGCACGTCGAGCATGGGGAGCACCAGCGGGCTCTCCACCTCGCCCTTCCAGACCAGGCGCCCTCCGATGCCGAGGCGCGCGGCCAGAGCCTTCAACTCACCCTCCAGAGCGCCGGCCCCGACGATCCAGACCTCCGGGAGTCCATCCAGCAGGGCCAGGGCCTCGAAAAACTGACGGTGCCCCTTCTGGGGCGACAAGGCGCCGATGATGCCCATTCGGCCGCCGTTCCCATCCCGCCGCGGTGCGTAGCGTTCAAGGACAATGGCGCTGGGGATGACTGCGGTTTTGGTCACGCCGGCCGTGCGCACCATGTCTTCCACCTCGCGGCTGACGCAGGCCACCAGGTCCGCGAGGCGGTATTTCAGGCTGCTCCAGCCCCGGCCCAGGGCATAGGACACGCGCCTGGTGTGGACCAGGCGCACGCCGGGGCGCACGAGCCGGACCAGGGCCCCCAGGGAGGCGGCGCGGGCGTCGTGGGTGTGCAGGATTTCTTCGGGGGCGAGGGCTCTGGCCAGACGGGCCAGATTGCGCGGGTCGAAGTCGCGCCGGGCGGGCAGGGAGAGGGTTTCAAGCCCCCGCGCGGAGGCCTCGTCCAGGATGGGGGCGCCCGCCGGGGCGGCCACGCGCACCCGCATCCCGGATCGCGCCTGTTCCCCGGCCAGGTACAGGACCTGCCTTTGCCCGCCGCGGAATTCGCAGCCCAGGTCCAGGTGGGTCACCCCGCGCGCCGGGGCGCCCGTTTCCGGCCCAGCCCCGCTCATGCGTCCCGCAGGGGTTGGGCGTGGGCCTTGCGGTCGGCCACGAGCAGCTCGCGCAGACGCTTGCTGACCGAGCCGGGCCGGCCGTCGGCGACGGTCCTGCCGTTGTAGCGCACCACGCTGACCGCATCGATGCTCGTGCCCAGGAGGATGATCTCGCGGCAGCCGTAAAGCTCGTCCTCGGGCACCGGGCGGGTGGCGACCGGCATGAACCCGCCGGCCAGGTTCATGGCCCGCTTGAGGGTGGTGCCCATCAGGGCGTTCTTGAGTTCGGGCACGACGAAGACCCCGTCGGCGTCCACCAGCACCGCGTTCTCCGTGGAGCCCTCGGCCAGGAAGCCGTCGCCGTCGAAGCACAGCGGGTAGTCTGCTCCCTGGTCGATGGCGTCCTTCTTCATGAGCACGTTGGGCAGGTAGTTCACGCTCTTGATCTGGGACATCCAGCCCTGCTTGGCCGGGATGCGCGTGCGCACGGCGCTGACCCCATTCTCCCAGAAGGATCCGGGTTTGCGGGGGAAGCGCTTGACCACCACGTAGAGACTCGGCTGCGGGCACTCCCGCGTGTCCAGGGTGAAACCGCCCGGGCCGCGCCCCAGGAAGACCAGGACGTTGCCCTCTTCCGCGGAACTGGCAATGCAGACCTCGCGCACCAGGGCGGACAGCTCCTCAGGGGACATGGGGCACCCCAGGTCGATGGCCGCGGCCGAACGCATCAGGCGGCGGACATGCTCGTCCAACTGGTAGATGGCCCCGTCCTCGAAACGCATGGCCTCGAAGACTCCGTCCCCGCGGTGCACGAGATGGTCGTCCAGGGGGATGAGCATCAGGCGCGGGTTGGTGAACACGGCCCCCATGCGGTGGTCGTAGAAGGCCAGGAAATTCTCCTCGCCCGGGCGGGGAAGTTCCCGCACGCGATCCCAGTAAAACTGTTCGGTTCCGATCTGGACCATATGACCCTCCATTTCGATGCGCCGCCGGGCCGACGAAAAAACACGCCCCAATCCGTTTCCGGTTCGGGGCGTGGCGGCGGCGGAAAACGGCGGTTCTAGGGGACGCGCAGAAGGTCGCGCTGCAGGAGCACCTCGGCGATCTGCACGGCGTTCAAGGCCGCACCCTTGCGGATGTTGTCGGCCACGACGAACATGTTCAGGCCGTTGTCGATGCTCTCGTCCTCGCGGATGCGTCCCACGAAGGTGTCATCCTCGCCCGCGGCCACGATGGGCATGGGGTAGATCTTCTCGCCGGGGTTGTCGAAGACGCGCACGCCCGGGGCCTGGGACAGGATGGCGCGGGCCTCCTTGGAGGTCAGCTTCTTCTCGGTCTCTATGTTCACGCTCTCGCTGTGGCCGTAGAAGACCGGCACGCGCACCGTGGTGGCCGTGACCCGGATGGAATCGTCGCCCATGATCTTCTTGGTCTCCAGGACCATCTTCATCTCTTCCTTGGTGTATTCGTTGTCCAGGAAGACGTCGATCTGGGGCAGGCAGTTGAAGGCGATGCGGTGCGGATAGACCTTGCATTCGGCTTCCTGCCCGTTGAAGAGCTGGCGGACCTGGCTCTCGAGTTCCACGATGGCCTTCTGGCCCGTTCCCGAAACGGCCTGATAGGTGGACACGACCACGCGCTTGATGCGGGCGGCGTCGTGCAGGGGCTTGAGGACCACGACCATCTGGATGGTCGAGCAGTTGGGGTTGGCGATGATGCCCTTGTGCCAGGAAAGGTCGTCGGGGTTCACCTCGGGCACGACCAGGGGCACGGCGGGGTCCATGCGCCACGCGCTGGAGTTGTCCACGACCACGCAGCCGGCTTTGGCCGCGCAGGGGGCGAACTTCTCGGAGGTGGAGCCGCCGGCCGAGAAGAGGGCCAGGTCCACACCCTTGAACGAATCCTCGGTCAGCTCCTGCACCGTCAGCTTTTTCGAGCCGAACTCGACGGTGGTGCCGGCCGATCGCGACGAGGCCAGCGCCCGCACTTCCGAATGGGGAAAATTACGGCGCAGAAGGGTATCGAGCATCTCCCTGCCCACGGCGCCTGTCGCGCCCACCACTGCCACAACTGGATTCTTTTTCATCGTCGCCTCCGGATATGTTACCGCCGTGCGTTCCTGCCCGGGAAATCCTTCCAGATTTCCAGGCAGGTATCGGCTTTATTGAGAGTGTACAGATGCACGCCAGGGGCCCCCCGGTCAAGCAGATTTCGGATCTGATTCTTGGCGTATCCCAGGCCCAGCCCGCGCACGCCGCTGTCGCCGTAAACCTCCTGCACATGCTCCAGATCGCGCATGTAGCCCTCGGGCACGCTGGCCCCGCAGAAAACCAGCATGCGCTTCAGGGCCGCCAGGTTCTGCACGGGCAGGATGCCCGGGATGATGGGCACGCCGATGCCCGCCTTCCTGGCCCGGGCCACGAAATCGAAATACAGGTCGTTGTCGAAGAAGAGCTGGGTGATGACGAAGTCCGCGCCGCAGGCCACCTTGTGGCGCAGATGCTCGAGGTCCTGGTCCATGCTCGCGGCCTCGGGATGCTTCTCGGGGTATCCGGCCACCCCGACGCTCAGGCCGTCGAACTCGCCGCGGATGTAGCAGACCAGGTCGCTGCCGTGCCTGAACTCCTCGCTGTCGGGCCTGAACTCCGTCTCGCCCCGCGGCGGGTCCCCGCGCAGGGCCAGGACGTTGTCCACGCCGGCCTCGCGCAGGCCGTCGAGAAACGCGCCGAGGCGCCCGCGGTCCGCTCCGACGCAGGTCAGGTGGGCCAGGGGCTCCAGCCCGTACTCCTGCTTCATGCGGGCCACGATCTCCAGGGTGTTGTGCTGGGTGCTCCCGCCGGCCCCGTAGGTCACGGAACAGAACAGCGGGTCCAGGGCCTTCAGCTGCCTGACGACGTCAAAAAAACCGGGCCACTGCGCCCGGTCCTTGGGAGGAAAGAACTCCAGCGACAGGAACGGTTCCCGCCGCTGGAGCAGCTCTGCAAT
>CALMTS010000257.1 GCA_937872685.1 uncultured Desulfomicrobium sp. | reverse complement strand
TCGGAAAAAGAAAGCCTGTTCGCAATCACCGGTCATGCCGGAGTGGGGCACGTCCACAGCCATCAGGGATTCGTGCAGGATGATTCCGCCGGATTTGCGGTGGCTCTCGAACTTCTCAAAACTGCGTATCCGGTGGAGACAACCGTCGAAATCGCCCGGGCCAACACCGAAACGGGGGAGATATTCGTCAGGACCAAGGAGGGCGGTGTAGGCGTCGCGACGGCTAGAAGAGGCGTGACCCCGTGGGAGGCGGAGTTGCTCCTCCGGGCGGTTGGGCTGGACAGCGCCTACAGCCAGGCCGCGGCCTTCAGGGTCTTCGGGCGTGTATACGGGCAGGGTGTTCTGGAAGTACCCGTCGCGTTTCAGACCGCATGCTGTTTGGCGGCCATGGATTCATTCCGCAAGAAGTACCCGGAGCACATGGTCTACGGGGTGGAAGACATGCCTGGAAAAACAGGGGGCTGCATTGGTGCCCGCCTTCGTATCCAGGGTATTCCGGCATCGGTCATGGCCGTCGTGAATGCAAGCGAGGGTGGGGTCGGGCCGGACGAGGATCTGGAAGGCAACATAATGCTTGGCGAAAAGGGCCAGGTCATGAAGATTCTTGGTTTGGACCGGTTGCCGACTATCATCGTGGAAAGCAAAGCATATGTCCCAGCAGTATGCCGGGAGGGCATGCACGAACGCATGTGGATACGGGCTAACGCCGACGTGGACAATACCGTCGTTTACGATGCGTTGTGCTTCGGTGCGGCATCCGCCCGGCTGCCCTTTCTGAATTCCGATTCGGCGTATCCCCGAGGCAGGGGCGAGATGGCAGCTGCGACGCAAGCCCTGGGACGGCGCATCGCGGAAATCGGTAATGAGCTTGCCGCTGAAACCAGGGCCGCCCGCAAGGTCGCACTCGTGGCTGAACTGGCTATTGCGGTTAGTCAAGATGCAGGCGGTGTAACATACATGAGTTCAGATATGTATGACATCGTCGCAGGGGGAGGACTCATGCCAGGTACTGCGGCAGTCCTTTCCATGATCGTTTCAGAAGAATATATTCGTGAATGGAAAATTCCATTCTTCACGCCCGAAGATGCGGCAAAATACATCCAGATCATTGAAGGTGCGAGCCAGGTATTGGTCACTAGCGGAGACTTGGCTCGAAAACAGTTCAAAGCGCGTTTTCAATTCGACGCATCGGCCTTCCAAATTTTATTTCAGCGTTGGAATTGAGCATGAATTCGATGTCGGTAATCAGCGGAATTGATTACGTGCGAACATTGTTTGGAAAACCAAGTCGTTTTAGCTCTATTCTCCGTTCCTCTCTTTATAAAATTCTGGAAGGAAAAATCGTTTTGAGTAAATCTTCAGGTTTTGCTACAATCGCTTCCTGCGTCTGTGGTAGACTTGGGGACGCCTTAACCGGAAACATCCGTCTTTCGTTCCTGAAGATCTGATCATGCACGAACGCAGGTTTGAGGCATGTACCGGTTGAAAAAAGAGAAACTCAAACAGTAGGGATACGAAGCGTGATGACCGGCATCAAAACCTATAGCTCGCAAATTTCTGAATATATCAAGCAAGCAATCCTCGACGGTGAACTCAACCCTGGAGATAAGGTTAATGAAGTGCATCTTGCCTCAAGGCTTTCAATAAGCAGAGCTCCGGTTCGTGAAGCCCTGCAGATGCTTGTTCAAGATGGGCTGATTGTCTCCATTCCCCAGCGTGGAAAGTTCATTGCGGCATTGACCTCAAAGGAAATACAGGATTCTTATTTTATCGGTGGAGTTCTTGAAGGTGCTGTTGTTGCTTCAACAATAGGGCAGTTTACGGAGGATGATTTCAATAAGCTGCAGGAAATTCTTGAGAAGATGAAGTATTTGGCAGAAAATGGCGGAAGCAGGGAACAACTTGCGCCCTTGGACAACCAGTTCCACGACATTCTGTTTTCCAAAACGGACAATTCGCTCATTG
>CALMTS010000256.1 GCA_937872685.1 uncultured Desulfomicrobium sp. | reverse complement strand
CATGACCGAGGTTCTGGCCCTCAAGGAATGGGGTGGACGTTTGCGGGCCTGCTCAGGCCCCGCAGACGCGGCGCACTGTCTGGCCAGGGCTGTGGCGGGGCTGTCAGGGGCGCGAGTCTGCTCGGTAGGCGTCTTTCTTCTGGATCAGAGCGGAAAATCGTTGCTTCTTGAGGGGCGTCATCCCTGCGACGCGGCCGTGCCCGCCGACCCGACGGCCATTCCCGCCTGGGAGTTGGACGATCCCCTGGCCTTCAGCGTGCACGGGGGCACGCCCTGTCGTGTCGATTCGGAATTGTTCGCGGGCCTTCCCCCGTCCCTGGAACTGCTCTGCCCTGATATGGAAGGGGATATCCGCAGCGCGGCAGTCGAGCCGCTGGTGGCTCCGGGGGATGTCGTCCTGGGGGGCGTCGTCCTGGCCTCCCGGGGCAGGCTGGCCGCCGTGTCCGACCATGTCCGTATCGTGCTCGATTACGCGGCGGCCATTTTGGACGGGGCCGTCTTCAAGTCGCGGCATCATCTCCTCGTCAACGGGTTGAGTCAGGACTGCGCCCGCCTTGAGCGCGAGGCCAGGGAAGCACGGCTGCGGCCCGAAAGCAGCATTCTCGGCATGAGCGAATCCATGGAGGCCATCCGGTCGATGGTCGTGAGCATTTCGGCCAGCGACGCGTCGGTGCTCATCACCGGCGAAACAGGCACAGGCAAGGAGGTTGTGGCCACGGCGATCCACAATGCAAGCCCACGCCGGCATGGACCCTTCGTGCAGATCAACTGCGCGGCCCTGCCGTCAAATCTCCTGGAGAGCGAACTGTTCGGCCATCGCAAGGGCGCTTTCAGCGGGGCCGACGCCGATCACCCCGGCCTCTTGCGCAGCGCGAACGGCGGCACGGTCCTGCTGGACGAGATCGGGGACATGCCGCTGGATGTGCAGTCCAAACTGCTCCGGGTGCTGCAGGAACACACGGTGCGCCCCGTGGGCGAAGTGCGTTCGCATGCCGTGAACATTCGGGTCCTGGCGGCCACCAACAGGGACATGGCCGAAGCCGTCGAGAGGGGTGAATTCCGTCGTGACCTCTTCCATCGCCTGGCCCTTGTTCATCTGAAGCTCCCGCCGCTTCGGGAGCGTCTCGAAGATCTGCCGGTTCTGGCCAGGCATCATCTGGCGCAACTGGCTGTGCGTTACCGGCGCCCGGGTCTGTGCATCTCCCCGGAGGCATGGGCCGCGCTGTCCTCGCTTCCGTTCCTGGGAAACGTCCGTGAATTCTTCTCCATGCTCGAAAAGGCGGTCATCATGACAGACAAGGGTTCCACGACGCTTTCCGCCAGGGATCTGTTGGAGGGCGAGTCTGTCCGGAAGTACGGCGCCCTGAAGCTGAACGACCTCGTGAGGTCATACGAATCCTCCATAATTCTTGAGGTGATGAAATTTTACGGGAACCGTACCCGCGAAGCCGCAAGAGCGCTCGGTGTACCCATAAGGACGCTGAATCACAAATTGAGCCGGATCGGCGGGGCGCAGGCCTCGATGGCCGGATTTTCGGACGACAGTCAGTGCAGGAGCCGCCGTGGAACTCATGTTTGAAGTCATCAGCCGGCAGAAATTCTCGACCGGTTTCGCGGTCTCCCATGTTTTCAGCGAGGCGGGGGGCTTCATCGGGCGGGCCGGGGAATGTGAGTGGATTCTCCCTGACAAGGGGAAGCGCATCTCACGCAAACACGCCGCCATCAGCTGCGACGGGAATTCGTTTTTCATCGAGGATGTCAGCCGCAACGGGATCTATACGGAGCCCGGCAGGACCGCCCTGGGGAAAGGCGTGCAGCACAAGATCGAGCACGGCGACAGCTACATTATCGGGGTCTACGCCATCCAGGCGCGCCTGCTGCATCGTCCCGATGCGTACATCCAGCCCCGAGGGGGCGAGGACTGGCTGGTTCCGGCCGACAACACCCTTTCCGCCGACCCTCTTGTGGCCATGGACCAACAGGAGGATTTCGAGGCCAAGCGGCGTCTGGGGTACTACGATGGCCTGTTGGGAGAGACGCCCGCCAAGGTCGAAGTGCTCCCGGATCACAACAGCGTGGCCACCGACAGCCTGCCGCGCGTCTCCATGGTTCTGCCGCCTGAGGAAATGGACCTGCTCGAGGACTGGGACAGCGATGACGATGAGCCCTTGCCCCGGGAAGCCAGTCTCCTTGAGGCTGTCCAGAGTTCTCAGGCTTCGGAGAAGCGCCCTGAGCATGAGGCGCAGGAGCGTGTTCAGGTTCCCGAGACGGAAATTTTTTTCAAGGCATTGGGGTTTTCACGCGCTCCTGATTCACACGAGGAGCGCGAACGGATCTTGCGCCAGGCCGCTGAAATCGTTGTCGCCGCGGTGGACGGCATGCACCACTGCCTGCGCAACCAGGCGGAATGCAAGAACGATCTGCGCCTTCCCGTGACCACAATGCGTCTGACCGGCAACAATCCCCTGAAATTCACGCCCACTCCCGGGGTGGCTCTCGAGCATCTTCTCGGTCCGGTCCGCGAAGGCATGATGCCGGCCGGAAAAGCCATGCGAGCGGGTTTTGGCGATCTCCATGGCCACCATATGGGGCTTCTGGCCGGCGCCAGGGCATCCGTCAGGGCGGTTCTCGAAAAGGTGTCGCCGGCGGCGATCGAGGTCCGACTGGATGGGAACGGGCCGGTGGGTTTTTTACGCAAGTCCAGGCTCTGGCACCTTTTCCGGAAAACGCATCAGGCCCTTCTGGATGA
>CALMTS010000255.1 GCA_937872685.1 uncultured Desulfomicrobium sp. | reverse complement strand
GCCACGAGATCGGCGCTCAGGCCGGTGAAGAATCCCTCGGAGTTTTCGAATTCGAGGGGTGGAAAGGACCGGTCATAGCACAGGACCAGCTTGTCCCTGTTTTTGGCGAGCCAGGCGCGTTCCTCGACGGTCAGGTCCAGGGGCGGGGCCGCCAGGGCGGCGCAGCTCAAGCTCAGCAGGAGCGCTATGACGCAGAAAAGTCGCATGGACCTGTCCCGTGTTCGGAATATGTTGCGGAGCATCCGGTCTTTACGGCGTCTAACACCATACCCTGCCGCGACGCAAGAATGGGTTCATTTTTCAGCCCCTTGGGAACGCGGGCCCGTTTTTTGCGTCAGGTCAGGCGCGGCGCCCTCCGTGCGGATAGCTCTCGGGGGGCCGCAGCGCGGGCCCTGTCCACTCCGGGTAGGGGCCTTCCCCGTGCAGCCTGGCCCCTTCATCCGCAAGGCCGAGCGTTTCCATGCGTTCCAGCGTCGGGATGCCGGTTTGCGGGTCCTGTCCCTGGAGGGCGTAGTAGCGCTTGAGCAGCTCTCGATGCCTTTGCCGCTCCCGTTCCATGTCCTGCGGCCCGAAATGGTCCGGGTTCAGCGGGATGGCGTCGTGGGCGCTGGTGATGCCCTGGCGGGCGTTGAAGGCTTTTTCCAGGGTGTAGATGCGGTCTGCGGCGCGGATGAGGCTTTCCTCGTCGAAGTGCTCCCCCGTGGCGGCGGTCAGCAGGCGGGCCAGGCCTCCGAAGAGGGGTTCCTTCCAGGCCAGGGGCAGGGCGTTGGCCCAGGAATTGACGGCGCCCTTGCACCGGCCCACGCTGTCGGCCAGGGTGCAGACGCGCTCCGAGAGGATGATGGCCTGCACCGGGTCGTCCATGTCCGCGTGCATGGTCCCCGAGGCCTGCAGCCTGGGGAACAGCTCGGGGTCGTTTTCGCCGTAGGCCCAGCTGCGGCCGCGCAGGTGGTCGGCCCCGCGGGTGGAGGTGGCGTGGGCCAGGGCGAAGAGCCCGGCAGGGTACGGGCCGCGGCTCATGCCCTTGACGTGGTAGCAGTAGCGCAGGGCCTCGGGGCCCAGGATTCTGGCCATGGACAGCATGCCTTCGGCCAGCAGGTTGCCGAAGCCCTCGCGCAGGGCCGTGAGGTGCACGAGCTCCACCTGGTCTGCGGCGTTTTCCCAGGACAGGTCCAGCCCGCCGGTCTGCTCGCGGGTCAGGATGCCGCGGGCGAAGAGGTCCTTGGCCAGGGCCATGACATTGCCCAGGGGGATGACGTCCAGGCCGTAGATGTCGCCGAGGTTGCTCATCTCCATGATGGGTACGGGGTCCGTCACCCCGCAGTTGGTGCCCATGCAGAAGATGGACTCGTACTCCAGGGCCTCGCCGTGCTCGCCTTTGCGCGGTCCGGAGGGGATTTCATAGACGTTCTTGCACCGCACGGGGCAGTTGCCGCAGCCCGTGCGCCCGGTCTCGAACGTTTTCCAGGCTTCGGGCCGCAGCTGGGACGGCACCTCTTCGGGTTCCAGGTATTTTGAATAATTGCGGAACCCCGGACGCCAGTTGACCATGCCGTAGAGGGAGCCGAACTTTGTGGCCACGCTCTGCTGGAATTCGTCTTTGGCGAAGAACTGCCGGTCCAGCCGGGCCAGCTCCCTGAACGTCTCGGGGTCGGCCAGGGCTACGGAATGGCTGCCCGCGACCACGACGGCCTTGAGGTTCTTCGACCCGAGCACCGCGCCGCTGCCCCTCGCCGCCGAGGCGTACTTGTCCACAATGGTCGAGGCGAAGCGCACCAGGTTTTCCCCGCCCTGGCCGATGCAGGCCACCGAGGCCCTGGCGCCGTGCCTGGACATGAGCAGGTCCGTGGCCTCCCAGGTGCCCTTGCCCCAGAGGTCGCGGGCATCGAGGAGTTCGGCGGATTCCGGCGTCACCAGCAGGTAGCAGGGTGATGCGGCCCGTCCGGTGATGATGATCTGGTCGGCCCGGGCGCGTTTCATGACCGTGGCGAAGCGCTCTCCGGCGTTGCCGTCGCCCAGGATGCCCGAATAGGGCGAAAGGGTTGAAACCTCCATGCGGCTGGTCATGCCCAGCACCGTGCCGGAGAGGGGGCCTGGGGCGATGCAGTACACGTTTTCGGGACTCAGGGGATCGAGCCCCGGCGGAATCCGGTCGAAAAGCACCTTGGAGTTGAGCCCCCTGCCGCCCAGAAAGGACACGGCCAGGTCGCGATCCAGCTCCGAAGTGCGGATGGCCATTGCCGTCAGATCGATGTCGATGATGCGTCCGGTCCATCCGAACATGGTCGCCTCCTGAGACATGGTGTTGGTTTCATGCCTGCGGAATTCATGTATACGCGTCTGCGGGCCGGTTGCCTAGGCGCTGCCGCGGGCGGATCATCCCCTGTCCGCGGGTTGTGGGACCGGCCCGGAACGGATAGGCCGGGATATATACATTCAAGGAGACACAATGAAAGACACGTTTCGGGAGATCCGTTCCAGGATCGACGAACTTGAACAGCAGTTGCGCCAGGAACTGGCCGCCAAGCAGGAAGAGTTCCGCTACACGGTGGAGAAGAAGAAGGTCCGTTTCAGCCAAGAGGTACAGGAGGCCCACCGCGCCCTTCTGACCCGCTGGACGGCCTACGCCTACGAGTCCGGCGTGTTCAAGATCCTGACCATTCCGATCATCTGGTTTGCGCTCATTCCTGCCGTGTTTCTGGATTTTTTTGTCGCGCTCTATCAGCTGATCTGTTTTCCGGTCTACGGCATCCCTCTGGTCAAGCGCAGCGACTACATCGTCCTGGACCGGCACAAGCTCAAGTATTTGAACTGGGTGGAGAAGTGCAACTGCATGTATTGCGGGTACTTCAACGGCCTCATGGCCTACCTGCGTGAGATCGCCGGACGGACGGAGCAGTACTGGTGCCCCATCCGCCATTCCCGGCTGCCCAAAAGCACCCACTCCCGCTACGAGCGTTTCGTGGACTACGGCGACGC
>CALMTS010000254.1 GCA_937872685.1 uncultured Desulfomicrobium sp. | reverse complement strand
GCAGGAGTCCGTCGGCCACCTCCAGGACAATGACTTTCGGGTTTGCTGCGGCCAGGTGCCCTCCAATGGTCATGACGATGTTGACCAGGTCATGGCGCTCAAGGCGATATGTGGAGACATAGCCGGCATCGAGGAAGTCGTAGACCGGGTCCGCCCCGGCATCCACAAGGGCGCGATAGTCCGAACCCGCCCCCGTGCCGGTGACTTTGGCCGCGGCCACGCGCAGGCCGCGCCGCGCGAATCCCTTGACGAGGCTGGCGCAGGCCGTTGTCTTGCCGGAGTTCATGGAGGTGCCGGCGATGACTACCACAAGGGGGGCCCGCCTGATTGAAGCAGGTTTTGGCAGACAGAAACCGGAAAGATTGACCGGGTTGCCGTTCTTATCGGCCAACAGGCCCAAGGGCTTGATCCTCGTCGGCCGCTTCATTCTGGTATGCCGGCTGAGCAGCCTTGCGGCGACGCCTCCCGCGGCCACGAGATGACAGGCGGAGAGTTTGTCGGGAACGATAGCTTCGAACTGGTCGGGAGCATAGCGGTTGCCGAAGACGACCGCTATCTCGTCGCCCTCGAACATTTCGGCCCGTCGGCTTGTCGTGAGTTCCAGCCGCGGATGCTGTCCGATTCTCTCGACTTGCGCCAGCAGGAGGTCACCGGCCGCCGGCTGGACGACTTCCGAAACCAGGGTCTGCACCATGGCAGGGTCGACATTCCGGGTCGTGTACGCCCATTTGATCCGCCTTTTTCGGGCTTCATCGAGAGTCTGGCAATTCATGTGCACCTCATGCGTCACGTATCTGTCGGAAAAGTGCCGCCCGCATTCCTAGGAAAATAGTCTGAATTTCCGCCGTAATAGTCGCGGCGTACTGGCGGTCCATCAATTATATAACCCCGGCGACTGCCCAAATCCAGAAAAAAGCTCAGGGTGTTTCGCAAGGCGTTTGATTCAGACGAATCCTTTTTTGGTTTCGGAAAAATGCCGTTCTTCCGGGTTGTCACCACGTAGGGGGACGATGTAGTCTCGCGTGGAATTTCACCAGGAGCCGAACATGACTTCAGTATTTGACGACCGTGCCTATCGCGGCACACTCACCCGGCGCGATTTCATGAAGCTCGCCGCCCTGGCCGCGGTGTCCGCGGCAGCGGGCTGCGCGGCCAACCCCGTGACCGGGCAGAGCCAGCTCATGCTTATGGGCGAGGGAGAGGAAGTTCAGATCGATAAGGTCAATTCTCCCCACCAGTTCTCGGCCGATTACGGCGTGTCCCAGGACGCAGGCCTGAACGCCTACGTTTCAGGCGTAGGCATGGCCCTGGCACGGGGTACGCACCGTGCGCAGATGCCCTACAATTTCCACGTGGTGAACGCGACCTACGTCAACGCCTACGCCTTTCCCGGCGGGAGCATCGCCATCACCCGCGGCATCCTGGCCGAGCTGGACAACGAGGCCGAGCTGGCCGGGCTCATCGGTCACGAGCTGGGGCACGTCAACGCGCGGCATACAGCGGCGCGCATGTCCAAGAGCAAGCTCATCGGAACGTTGGTGGGGGGCGCGTCCCTCATTGCCGGCGCGGCCAGCCAGACGCTTGGAAACCTGACCGGCGCCGTGGGCGGCCTGGGCGCGAGCCTTCTCCTGGCCCGCTACAGCCGAGAGGACGAGCGCCAGGCCGACGAGCTGGGCATGGAGTACATGGTGGGGGCCGGCTACAGTCCGCAAGGGATGGTCGGGCTCATGGACATTCTGCGGTCCATGGGGCGCCGCCAGCCCAGCGCCATCGAGGCCATGTTCTCCTCGCACCCCATGAGCGAGGAGCGCTATCAGACCGCCGTGGCCCGCTCGCGGTCGCGTTTCGGGGACAGGCAGAACCTCCCCCTCTTCAGGGAGCGTTACCTGGATTCAACGGCCAGGCTGCGCAAGCTCGCCCCCATGTTCAAACTCTTCCAGGAGGGCGACAAGGCCATGGCCGCCAAGGAGTACGCCGTGGCTCAGGGCCGTTACGCCGAAGGCCTCAAAGTGTCCCCGAACGACTATGCGGGCCTGGTCATGATGGCCAAGTGCCAGATCGCCCAGAAGAACGGCGTGAAGGCTGCGGAATATGCCGACAGGGCCCGTCGTATCTATCCGACGGAAGCCCAGGCCCAGCACATGCACGGCGTGGCCTCCATCATGAGGAAGGAGTATTCCGTGGCCCTGGCGGATTTCACCGCCTACGAGCGCCTGCTGCCCGGCAACCCCACGACGGTCTTCATGAAGGGATTTTCCTATGAGGGCATGAAGGACAAGCAGAACGCTGCCCAGGAATATCGCCGTTACCTTACGGCCGTGAAGCAGGGCGAGATGGCCCAGCATGCCTACTCCAGGCTCAAGACCTGGGGATACCTGTAAGCCTGATGCCGAACTTTCGAGGGGGCCATTCGGGGACGGGTGGCCTTTTCGTGTCTCTAAGGATTGCTATGAAAACGAAGATACTGATTCTGGCTGCGATGTTTTTTTTCTGCCTGGCCGGTTCGAGCCTGGCTGCGGAACTCCAGCCCGCACCCGAGAGCGCTGTCCTGTCGTCCTTCTTTCTCTCCAAAGCCCAGGATGTCGAGGCCCTTCAGCGTGATGCGGACAGCGTGCAGAAGCAGATGGACGA
>CALMTS010000253.1 GCA_937872685.1 uncultured Desulfomicrobium sp. | reverse complement strand
CCGCGCCGACCGCCACACGGGCATGGATGATGCGGGCCGTGGCCATGGCGCTCTCGGGCGTCAGTCCAGAGCGCAGGTGGCTGACCGTGGAGTTGGCGATGTCGAGGATTTCCTGGGCCTGCACCGAGTCCTGCCGGGCCCTGTAGCGGAAGACCACGTTGATCACCTGCACGAAGGCTGCTGCCCCGACGGTATTGAGGATGATCATGGGTGCGGCGATGATGCGCACCAGTTCGACGGCCTCGGCGAAGGAATGGGACAGCAGCAGGACCATGCCCATGTGCATGGTTTCGCCCGCCAGGGCCAGGCCTGCGGCCCAGCGCCAGTCCACGCTGCGTTCCTTGAGGTACAGGGTCAAAAGGCCCGCGGCCGCGCCCTCGATCATGGTTGAAAGTCCGCAGGGCACGGCACTGAAACCGCCGATGTCGATGAGGATGCGGTGCCCTCCCGCAATGAGCCCCGAGGCGATGCCCACGATCGGCCCGCCGAAGAGGCCGCCCGTGATCACGGCCATGGCTCGCAGGTTGGCCACGGACTGGGACACGAGGTTGCCGCCGTACGTTCCGAGAATGCCCGCGGCTCCGAAAAAGAGAATCTGCAACAGCGTCGAGCGCCAGGCCGGGCCTGTGCGCAGGCGCATTTTGTGGATGGGTGTGATTGTCAGGAGCAGGAAGGCCCCTGCCACGATGAGGCCCAGACGTTCCGCCAGGGCCAGGATGAGTGCGTCGGAGTTCATGGTTATCCTCTAGGCAAGGTCGAGCTGGTCGCGGAAGGCGCGGACCCGGGCCTTGCTCACGGTTATTTCCGTCGCGGCCTGGTCGCGCATCCTGAGCAGGTATTTGCCGTTGAACCAGGGTGCGAAGTCGCGAATCTGGGCCAGGTTGACGAGTTCGGCCCGGTTTGCCCGGAAAAAGGACAAGGGAGCAAGCTTCTCCTCCAGACGGTCCAGGGTCCCCGGACCGTGGTGGACGTATTGGGCGTCGCGGGTAAAAACGACCATGCGCCGTTCCTCGGTGCGGATCAGAACCACTTCGGCGTGCCCCAGCAGGAGCACGCGTCCACCGTGTTCGACAGAGATGCGCACGAGGCCGGGGTTCAGCCCCATGCCCCGCAACAGGGCTTCAAGGCCCGGCTGGGCCGTGGGGGCTGCGCAGTGCTGGCGCAACTGGCAGCGAAGCCGGTCGAGGCATTTGGACAGACGTTCCCTGGATACGGGCTTGAGGAGGTAGTCCACGGCGTTTTCCTCGAAGGCGCGGATGGCATACTGGTCATAGGCCGTGGCAAAGACGAAAAGCGGGGGATCGGAAAGGAGCATGGCCTGTTCCAGGACATGGAAACCCGACGCCCCGGGCATATGGATGTCCTGGAAAACCACCTCGGGCCGCAGGGACTCGATTTTTTCAAGTGCCTGCGTGGCAGATTGCGCCGTACCCGCAATGTCCACGTCCCCAACTTCTGACAGCAGGTAGGACAGCTCGTCCAGGGCGGGCAGTTCGTCGTCGACGAGGAGGCAGCGGAGGGAGGATGTGTGTTTCATGAGAATGCCGTGTCTCTAGCAGAAACCCGGGAAAAGCGCATCAATGACGCAACATGCCGTTTGGACGCACAATTTCAGCCAATGATCACGCCTCGCATGGAGATGGAGCCCAGGGTGACCCGATCGTTGAAGAAACTCACCGTTTCGCCGGGTCCCATTGCGCCGAGTACGTACAAGAGGGGCAGGTAATGTTCCTCGGTAGGAATGGCAAGACGGGAGTGGGGCAGGCCTTCGTAATCGATCAGGGGCTGGTGGTCCCTCCGTTCGATCAGGTCGGCCATGGCCGCATCGGACTCCACGGCCCAGTCGAATCCCTCCGGCTGCCAGGCCATGACACCCAGGTTGTGGACCATGTTGCCGCTGCCCATGATGAGTACGCCTTCACGCCGCAGGCCGGCGAGTTCCGATCCCAGTTCGTAGTGGAAGTAGGGCGGGGCTCCGGCGTCGATGCTCAGCTGGACCACGGGGATGTCCGCCCGGGGGTACATGCGGCAGAGGACGGACCATGCGCCGTGGTCGAGGCCCCAGGAACGGTCGTGCCTGATGCGGGCGTAGCGCGTGGAGTCCATGACCTTCCTGGCCAGGGCCGGCGAGCCCGGGGCCGGGTAGACCATTTCGTTCAGTTCGGCTGGGAATCCGGAAAAATCATGGATAGTCTCGGGCTGTTGCGCAGATGTCACGCATGTTTCGTCCGTCTCCCAGTGGGCGGAGATGCACAGGATGGCGCGCGGGCGGGGCAGGCTTTTGCCCAGTTGCGCCCAGGCCCGGCTGAATTCGTTGTCCTCGATGGCGTTCATCGGGTTTCCGTGCCCGACGAAGACGAGCGGCATTTTCATGGGGGACGCTCTCATGCTCTGGTGGTGAAGACCCGGGTCCAGGCCAGGGTCAGGGCGATGGAGAAGAGGGCCGCCACGATGCCCAAAGCCACGTCGTACATGGGAGGAGCGGCCAGGGCCAGGCGGATGAAGAGAGTGGAGAGTGCGTAGCCGGAGTTGCGGAAAACCGCGTGGAACGACGGCCGAAAGCACTGGGAGATGAGCACTACGAGGATGTCGGTGAAGATGAGCAGGGTGTAGAAGACCGGGAAGAAGTCGATGTGCGGCAGGCCTGCCAATTTGTTGTAGAGGTTGTTCAGCCCCAGGACGGCAAAGACGCCGAGCAGGAGCAGGGCGATTCCTTTCTTGGCGGCCACGAAACGGAACAGGTCATGGGGCATGCCCATGTCCTGCTTCTTGGCAGGCTGGATGCGATAGTAGACCCCGAGCAGGGTGAAGACGGCCAGGGCGCCGAATCCGTAGCCAAGAATGTTATAGACGGGTGTCATCTGCGCTCCCACCGTGATCGGTTCGGCGAAGTGGGAGAGCTCCTTGAACGCGTCGCGCAGCAGGATGAGCGACAGGATCTCAAACTGCTTGCCTACGGATTTGGAAAAGGAGCAGGGCAGGGTGAAGATGAGACTGATGACCTCAAGGATCAGCACCAGGGTAAAGGCGAGGTTCACCGCGTGAAAATGATTCAAGGGCGTGTGGGCGGCCAGGGCCGGGGGCAGCAGTCCGTTCCTGTTCAGTTCGATGCCGGCCATGGCCGAAAGGAATACGATGATCAGGCCCAGGGCAAAGCGCCGGTGCATGCGCTCGTGCTCCCAAAAATGGTGCAGGGGGTCGAAGATGAAGGTCAGGCGTTCAAACAGGGAGTCCATTGGAGTATCTCTCGGGAAGTAGTCGTTACAAGAATCTTGAGGCGATGGCCACGACCTCGCTCAGGTATGATTTGCGCACCTCTTCCGAAACCGAGGCCACGCTGCCGAAGAAGGCGTGGTTGAGAACCTCGATCCCGCAGAGTTCAAACATTCCCGTGTCCGTGGTCAGGGCCATGGCCTCGTGCATGCCCCGTGACGTGCACAGCGTGCTCGGCAGTCCGGTGGTGCTGAAGACGAGGGCCTTTTTGCCGGTCAGTAGACCGGTCATCATGGTGTCGTGCAGGGCATAGGCGAAGTCCTGGCTGAAGACACGGTCGAAATATCCTTTGAGCATGGCCGGCATCCCTGTCCACCATACCGGATAGACAAAGGTCAAGATATCGGCCCAGGAGACGAACTCCTGTTCCTGCCTGACGTCCTGGGCCCTCATGTGCGCGGGAGCATCGAGCTCGACGCGGCCGAGAACCGGGTTGAAGCCCATGCCGTACAGATCGCGGCGGAGCGTGTCGTGCCCCATGGCAGAGGAGACCGCCTCCACGGCATCGGCGATGGAACCGTTGAAACTCGAGGGGTTGGGGTGGCTGAAGATGATGAGATGGTTCATGATTCCCCCTTTCGGATGCGCTGAACTCCGTGTGAAACCCCGTTCCCGCCAGCATGCGCAGATGGCAGTACGGGATTATGAAGAAGCATACGTCAGGGGGAAAATTCTTGGAAGCATTTTTTGATATTGTGAGTGAAATCCCAAGGAAATCATCTATATTGATCAGGAACCGTTCAGAAGTTCCACAATCTTTTCGGTCCTCGGTATGAGACCTGTCTCGATTTTGGAATGGACCAGCTTCCCTTCGACCAGGACTTCAAAGGCACCCTTGGCCCCTTGGCTCAACGTCACCGAGGCGCCGCATTCGAGGCGCAACCTGTCCGCAAGACTTGCGGCGCGCTGGGCGTAGCCCGCTCACACACCGCAATAAATAATCTGCACCTGCATGTGCCCTCCCTGATGGCGGTGTTAATTCTTGAAATATTCCGTTTGCTTGAGTTCGCCGCCTTCGAAGGTCAGGACGTAATACCCGCCATTTGCCTCGTAGGTCATCTCCGTAATGTAGAGCAGCACTTCCTGCCCGCTACGCCTGACAGTGATTTCACCGACGCGTTCTTCCCACGTGGGGTCGCCGCATTTCTTGCGCACCTTGGCGACGATGGTCCCGGGGGTCATGAGGTCCCCCTGGCAGCGCATGTCGGC
>CALMTS010000252.1 GCA_937872685.1 uncultured Desulfomicrobium sp. | reverse complement strand
GGATGGCGCAGGGCGGTTGATTGGCGTTGGTTCCATGGGAGCCCTCCGGTTTGTCGGTTATGCGCAGAAGAGGAGCAGGGGGGCGGTCGGTCTGGCGTTGATCAAGGTCCGGATTCACATGAACGCGTTTCCAGGCCGACCTTGACGGCTCAGGCTGTCCGGGATTCGTTGAAGACGTCGTCGATGGTTGCGGCGTCGAGGATGCGTTCGGCCCAGGTATCGAGCTTTTCCGGAGACGCGGCGCGAAGCCGCTCCTGCACGCGGATGTCCAGAACGGAGTCTCCGAAGCGCTTGGCCAGAAGGCGCTGCAGGACTTTCTGCTGTCCTTCCAGCAGCCCCTCCTGCCGTCCTTCCATGAGCCCTTTGTGATGCAGTCTTTCAGCCAAAGTCATGACCGTGTCCCTCTTGCTCGTCGAAAGTGTCTTTTGGGCGATATTCTGCACGACCTCCGCCTCGATGTCCATGGTGCCTGCCATGTAGCGGTAGATGGTCGCCACCCATTCCAGTGAGCAGGCATCGTCGCCCAGGGCGTGCAGGAGGCGGAATATGTCCAGGACGCGGGCCACGCTTTGCGGGTCGTTCTTGGCCCGCAGGCAGGAGCCGAGCAGGCGGAGCTCGATGGTCCCCTTGATGTCCGTGTCGGCCTCGGGGGAGAAGTCCTGGAAGGCGATGTCGAAGTCGGGCACGAAGGGAGAAGATGGATAATTGCCTGTCCCGGTGTGACTCTTGTTTGGTCTACGGAAGGTTGCATAATTTGAAACTTTCTGTAGAGTGCGAACATGCAACCGTCTACATATTTTCAGCGGCAGCTTGCCGAACTGGCATCGGCCGAACGCTATCTGTTCAGCACTTCGGACCTGAGGGGCGTGTTGCCGAGCGTATCCCCAGCCTCCTTCAAGAGCATCCTGCACCGGGCCGTCAGGGACGGCGTCCTCGTACGCGTGTGCCGCGGGCTTCATCTCTACCCGCGGGTTGACTACCCCAAAGGCTTGCTTCTCTACCATGCCGCCTCTCGCCTGCGGGCGCATCAGTTCAACTACCTGAGCCTGGAGAGCGTGTTGAGCGATGCCGGGCTCATCTCCCAGATTCCCATGCAGTGGGTCACGCTCATGTCCTCGGGGCGCACCTCGACGGTATCATGCGGGTCCTTCGGGACCATTGAATTCGTGCACACCAGCCAGAGCGCGGCCATTCTCGCCGATGAACTGACCTATGATTCCCGCTGCCGCCTGTGGCGGGCGAGCACGGCCCTGGCCATCCGCGACATGCGCAACACCCGGCGCAGTCTTGATCTGCTGCACATGGAGCCCGTTTCATGAATCTCTTCGAACGACTCGTTGCCGAGGCCATACAGGGGCAGGACCGGTTTGCGCCCATCCAGGCCGTAGTGGAAAAGGAGTTGCTGCATCACGACATCCTGCGGGAGATGAACGAGGCCGGCCTGCTGTCCCGACTCGTCTTCATCGGCGGAACGTGCCTGCGGGCCTGTTACGGCGCAAGCCGTCTGAGCGAGGATCTGGATTTCACTGGCGGGGCGGATTTCTCCCGCGACGCTTTGGCCGGGCTCGGCCACGTCCTGACCGGGCGCCTTCACGAAAAATACGGGTTGCGCGTCGAGGTCGGCGAGCCGGTCCGCGAGGGCGGCAACGTCGATACCTGGAAAGTGCGCATCGTCACCCGGCCGGAAAGCGCTCATCTTCCCCAGCAGAGGATCCATATCGATATCTGCGCCATACCAAGCCACGATGCTCGCCCGATGATGCTGCGAAACCATTACGGCGTGGACATGGGCACTTCGGGCCTGATCCTTCAGGCGCAAAGCCGGGAGGAAATTTTCGCTGACAAAATGGTTGCCTTGGCTTTGCGTCCGGGCCGGATCAAGAACAGGGATCTGTGGGATATGATGTGGTTGCGTCAGCAGGGTGTCACTCTGCCGACCAGGCTCATCCCGGCCAAGATCCGCGACCATCGTCGCACGGCGGATGACTTTGTGCATCGCCTTCAGGTCAGACTGGAAGAATTGGGCGGCATGCCGGGGATGCGGGATGATTTCCTGCGCGAGATGCGACGATTTCTGCCGTCAGATATCGTGCGAGAGACAGTCGAAAACCCCTCGTTCTGGAGTTTTCTGGTGGCCGAAACGGTTTCACTTGGTCAGACCGTCGTTGCTTCATTGCAGGGCGCCGGACCAGGTGCCGGATTCAGGATGGCGTGATCATGGGCCGCCGGCCAGTCATTGGCATCCTGGAATTGGCCAGTTTCCATTCGACATGGCTGGACAGTTCTTCAGCCAGCGGATGGGATGGGAGATTGCAGAGGGAACGCCATAGGCTTGCCCGGAAAATGACACCTTCCGGGGTTGTGTCCTTGAACGCGTTCGGGAGCAGGCTGACGCCGAGGACGACTTTGTGGGACCGCTTCGGAAATATGGCCGAGCCGTATTCAGCAAGGAATTCCCCTCGGAGCTGGATCTGGTCCTTGTTCTTGGCCTTGCCTTGAGCGGCTCCGATTCCGGACAGCCATTTGGCTTCACCCAGGATCACCGTGTTCGAGGTCGTGATGCCCACATCGATTTCCGGACCGCCGGGGACCAGGGTGTCGGGATGGGGGATGCGGCGCCAGAGGAAGATTTCCGCATTGTCGCTGTCCGAGTCTGGCAGGTCGATGAGTCGGAACAGATCCCTGAGCCAGTTTTCCAGGATGTCCTGCGGCGCACGGGCGATGGTGCCGAAGACCGACCATGTGATGGCGTCCTCGCTGTGCAGCGATTGCAGGTCGCAGTAGTAGCCCAGGCCCGATGTGGCGATTTCGAGGTTCTTGCCTTCAAAGGCCCGGGATTGCCTGCTTTTGTAGAGTTTCTGGACGATTTCCGGAGGCGGCCAGGCGCTGATGCCGGTACGGATCAGGTTGTCGAAGGGGTGTGCGACAGCCTTCACGCCGCCTTTGCTGTGGGCGATTGGGGTGGGAGTGCCGTTCCAGTCGAGCATAAAATGCAACCTGTGTTCGATTTCAATCGTGCTGAATGTCTGGATTTGAATATATCATGTATGCTCACATATCCAACTATGAATGTATTAATCGCTTAAGAAATGAATAATATTATTTTAGTTTTCACTTTATTATTTATATATTATAATGATTTATTAAAAATTCTATGATAGGGATGTCTGCAGGTGCTAAGTCAAATTTGTAAGCATCTTTTGGGAGTGTCCATGATGTTTTGTCATGGCTGTCTAGAATAAATTTTCCACTTATGTATTTTGAATGAAACGCGAGTAGTCTAATTTTTTTATCGCCGTAATCAAATATGCTCTCAAGAAGGAATTTTCCTGTCTTGGTTATGATTCCCAGTTCTTCTTGGAGTTCCCTTTCAAGACATTCTTCAGGCGACTCTCCATCTTCAATTTTTCCTCCTGGAAACTCCCAATAACCCGCAAGATGGCTGCCTGGCTTGCGTCGAGCAAGAAGGATTTTTCCATCGTCTCGTTGAATTATTCCAGCTACAACATCAATAATTCTCATTCGTAATCGTCCTTTAATGAGTTAAAATTATTACTAGCGATATTCTTTAACTTAGTGATATCATTTTGATCGTCAATAATATGCATTTTTCTGTGGCAGTTCGGACACAGAGCTACTGCATTTTGTACACTGTCTTCCCCTTGTCGAGACAGCCAAATAACGTGGTGCACTTCGAGATAAGGTTCTCCTGTTGGGCGAATAAAAGGGGCTTTTCGGCGACAGAGTTGGCAAATTCCCTGCGCTTTTCGCAGAGTAAATTCGACAACATCTTGATTTCTATAGTATTGATCTACTATTGTTGTGCAAGTACTTGGCAATCCTTTGGAGTAAATAAGTCGCTTGCGTAGTTCTGAAAAGCTTCTTTTGCGTGCTTCTTTTGCAAGATAAATTTGCTTTGTTATATATGTATCGTATGTAATGGTATTGACATCATTTTTTTTGATCTTCAGTGGAAACATTAAGACATTGCGAGGAATGTTGTCTTCATCTGGCTGGATTTCATTGTAAATATCGCCGGCTAGTTCTGCTTCACCCTTGAATGTGTATTCCTTAGGTTTTTCAACTTCAAAAAGATAAACTTTAATTCCGAGATGTTTGGCATCCCGGAGAGTTTTGTTTTGTCGAGAAAAGTCTTGATCACCTTTTTTACCCATGCCGGTGTAGTGGAGTATATCTCCGTGCCATTTATCTTCGTAGTCAGCTTTGAAGGGATCTGAAATGAGAACAAGGCAGTTATATGCAGTTGATCGCCTCATTCCGCCCATATTTCCGACCCTAAAGTGTTGAGAAAGTTCCTTGTTACTGAGCACAGTTCCAGGCTTTAAATTCATAATTTACTCCAGTTTGATGCTCCTCATAGCTGGGGAGTTGTGAGTATATGAAAACAAAGCACTGGTAGCCTATGAGCCCTTTGCACTCAAGCCAGACGATGAAAAATGAAATACTTTTAGGCAGATTGT
>CALMTS010000251.1 GCA_937872685.1 uncultured Desulfomicrobium sp. | reverse complement strand
GCCGCCGCTCGGGCCCGCCGCTTTCCGAAAGGAGATTGCCTGCGGAATGGATTTGCCACCCACCCGGACCCGACGTCTTGGGAACATAGAGCTGAATCGTATCGTAGACATTCCAACCGGGGTCGAAGACCCATGCGTTGCCGTGCCCGTCGGCACCGGCAACTCCCGGCTTTTGAGCGATGGTGAAACGGAACCACAGAGCAGAAGCGGTAAATCCGAAATTGAAATGCCCTTTGGGCGGCGGCCCGAACTGATCCGCCATGGCCCGAGAGGCGGCCTCATCTATCGTAAGACTCCGCTCCGGGTCCTCCAGAACATCCAAACAAGGACGAAGATCATATTCTTCCGTCCCTGCAGAAAGGTAACATGTCTCCGCGCCCCAAGACAGGGGAAGGTCTGCGAGGCATGCCGCCAAGGCCGCCAAGACGGCCAGAACCAACGTGGAACCGCGGGATTTCATGGCGACACCCTGCGACGCGATCTCATTGACTGCCACCTGGCTCAGCCATTCTGGACGTCATCAACGGCGGCTTTCAATTGCGCAAAGAGATCGAAAAAAGCAGGGAGTTCAGTATTGACGGCCTCAAAATCCCCGGAGCGGGACAGATCCTCGAGCAGCGAAGCCTTGTGATAGAGGTCTTTGGCGGAGAGATTTCCGGCGCCACCCTTGATGGAATGGAAGAAAATGGCGGCCTCCTCGAGATTGCGGTTCTCCAGGACCCGCTTCGCCTTGTCTTCGATCCCGGAATTGAGTTCGAGAAAACGATGCAACAGCCTGACAAAAATCTGCCTGTTTCCACTGAACCTCTGCAACGCTTCGTGGATGTCCAATGTCACGGCTTGATGCTCCATGCGTACCCCCTTGAAAGCAGCGATCACCTCGGATGAAAATCGGCACGGCCAATCCCTGAAAAAATCCCCGCACTGTGACCCTGGCAGCAATTTCAGCCAGTAGGGAAACATGCGGACCGGCAGCGTCAAGGCCAACACTTTGATTTTATATTCCATATGGGCGAACATGACAAATCCGCCCGGGACATGGCGGCTTATCGCCCACCCATCTTTCTGATCTCGAAGTCAACTTAATACGTCGCATCCTCCCTTTTCCGCGTCCATCGCGCCAGGGCCCTGAACAAGGCCGAAGCGTCAACAGGCTTGGTCAGGTAGCCGTTCATGCCCGCAGCGAGGCACCGCTCACGTTCCCCCTTCACAACGTTCGCCGTGACTGCCAGGACGGGAAGGCCGAGCCACTGTACATTTTCCCGGATGCGTCGAGCGACTTCGTAGCCGTCCATCCCCGGCATCTGAATGTCCAGAAGCACGGCGTCAGGAGCGGGCCCCAGGGCCAGGATATCCAGGGCGTCACGGCCATTCGCCGCGGTTACCACCTCCACTCCCGCCACGGACAGCATGCTCTCAAGCACATCGAGGTTGAATTCGTTGTCGTCCACCAGAAGCACGCGCTTCCCTCGGCAGGCGTCCTTGTCCTGGCCGGAATCCTGCTGTGGGCATTCAACCTCTCCGCCCCATGCCTCGACAAGCTCGGCAAGGACTGAGCGCAAACCGGCACGAGATACAGGCTTGACCAGGATGGTCCGCACTCCGATTCTGGACAAGTCTGCTGGATCGGGTTCAGGAGTGCCTATGGGAGCCACGAGGATGACCGGCCGGCCCTTGAGCAGGCCCTCATCATGCACGATGTGGGCTACCTCTATGCCGTCCATCCCCGGCATTTCCCTGTCCAGAAACACCGCTGCGAATGTGTCCGGCGTTTTGCGCAAACGCTCCAGGGCCTCGAACCCCGAATCCGCCATCTCCACGTCCGCGCCCGCCCGCCGCAGGAGATCGGCCAGCACAGCGCGGGCGGAAGCATTGTCATCCGCAACCAGGGCCCGGTATCCCGGGCCGAGCTCCGGAAGCCGGCACGGCTGGGGAGGCTGAGGCTGCGCAACCCCGAGCCTGATGGTTGACGTGAAGGACGAACCTTCACCCGGAGTGCTCACAAAGCCCAGATCCCCGCCCATCATCCTCGTCAGCCGGCGGCTTATGATCAGTCCAAGCCCCGTTCCCCCGTGCTTGCGGGACATGGATTCGTCCGCCTGCGCAAAGGCTTCGAAGAGACGCCCCTGTTGCGCCTTCGGAATGCCTATGCCCGTATCGCTGACCGTAATCCGCAATACTGTCGAGCCGGCGTCAGGCAAGGCGCTCCCGGTATCAGCGGCAACTTCAAGTCGAACCTCGCCATCCTTTGTAAATTTCACGGCGTTGGACAGCAGATTCGCGAGAATCTGCCGAACACGATGCGGATCGCCAACCAGCATGGTCGGAAGGCGATCGTCGACAATGCACAGCAGCTCGTTCCGATTCTCCCCTGCCTTCGGCGCGGCAAAACGGACCACGTCCTCCAGGAGTTGATCCAGGGAAAACTCCTTTTCCTCCAGCGTCATCCGGCCCGCCTCGATTTTGGACAGATCCAGGATGTCATTGATGATGCCGAGCAGATGGTCAGCCGCAGACTGCACGTTCTTGAGGTACCGCCGGCCCTGATCCGGCAGATCCAGATCCTGCAGCAGGCGCGAGTACCCCATGATGGCTGTCATGGGGGTGCGGATCT
>CALMTS010000250.1 GCA_937872685.1 uncultured Desulfomicrobium sp. | reverse complement strand
GCCTCCGCCCCGCCCACACAAAATTGACCTCAAGCCCCCGATGTGCTTCAGTCATAAAGTACGAAAACGCACGGAGCACCTCACCATGACCACGCCGTCCGCCTCCCCCCTCATCAGCGCCCGGGACCTGACCAAGGTCTATTACCCCGGCGCGGCCGTTGAGGTGCGTGCCCTGGGCGGGGTCAGCCTGGACCTCTTTCCCGGCGAACTGGTCGTGCTCCTCGGCGCGTCCGGCAGCGGCAAATCGACCCTGCTGAACATCCTGGGCGGCCTCGACACCCCCACCAGCGGCGCCCTCTCCTACCGCGGGCAGGACCTGACCGGCGCCGACGAAACAACCCTCACCGCCTACCGCCGCGAAAACGTCGGCTTCATCTTCCAGTTCTACAACCTCATCCCCAGCCTCACGGCCCGCGAAAACGTGGCCCTCATCACCGACATCGCCGACGACCCCATGGACCCGGCCGAGGCCCTGAACCGGGTCGGCCTGTCCGGACGCATGGACCACTTCCCGTCCCAGCTCTCGGGCGGCGAGCAGCAGCGCGTGGCCATCGCCCGCGCCATCGCCAAGAACCCCGACGTGCTCCTGTGCGACGAGCCCACGGGCGCCCTGGACGTGCGCACGGGCATCACCGTGCTCTCGGCCATCGAGCGCATCAATGCCGAACTCGGCACGCTGGCCGTGGTCATCACCCACAACGTGGCCATCGCGGACATGGCCGACCGCGTCATCCTGCTCTCGGACGGGCGCATCACGGACATCCGCGCCAACGCGACCCGCCGCCGGGCGGAAGAGCTGGAGTGGTGACATGCGCGCCCTGAACGTCAAACTCCTGCGCGACCTGTGGTCCATGAAGGGGCAGATGGCAGCCGTGTCCCTGGTCATGTCCTGCGGCCTGATGGTCATGATCATGGCCCGCGGGCTGGTCATGTCCCTGGAGACGGCCCGGGACGAGTACTACGCCTCCCACCGCCTGGCCCACGTCTTCTGCGACCTCAAGCGCGCCCCCAACGCCATCGGGACGCGCCTGCGGGAGATCGACGGCGTGGCGTCCCTGGAGACGCGCATCAAGGGCGCCCTGACCCTGGACCTGCCCGGCCTGCGCGAACCCGCCGACGGTCTGGTCCTGTCCCTGCCCGACGGCCGGGAGACGGAGGTCAACCGCCTGCACCTGCGCCAGGGGCGCCTGCCCGAGCCCTACAGCCCGGACGAAGTCGTGGTCAGCGAACCCTTTGCCAAGGCCCACGGCTTCGTCCCCGGCCACACCCTGGAGGCCACCATCTACGGGGCGCGGACTACGCTGCGCATCGTCGGCGTCGGCATGTCGCCCGAGTACGTCTACGAGACGCGGCCCGGCGAGACCGTGCCCGACAACCGCCGCTACGGCACCTTCTGGATGAGCGAAGGGTCCCTGGCCGACGCCTTCATCCTCAAGGGCGCCTTCAACAGCGTCATCCTGACCCTGGCCCCCGGGGCGGAAACCGGTCCGGTGAAGAAGGACCTGGACCGCATCCTGGCCCCTTACGGCGCGCTGGTGGCCTTCGACCGCTCGGAGCACGTCTCGACCAAGCTCATCGACGACCGCATCGCCATGCTCAAGGGGTTCGCCGTCGCCTTCCCGGTCATCTTCCTGTCCATCGCCGCCTTCATGACCAGCGCGGCCCTGACGCGGCTGGTCCGCCTGCAGCGCGAGCAGATCGCCCAGCTCAAGGCCTTCGGCTACTCCTCGGCGGACGTGGGCCTGCACTATTTCCAGTTCGCCCTGGCCGCCGTCGTGGCCGCCACCCTGCTGGGCTCCGTGGTCGGCCTGTGGCTGGGGCAGAATCTGGTGGAGATCTACCGCCGCTTCTTCCAGTTCCCGAACCTCGCCTTCCGGCCCGACTGGTGGGCCCTCGGCCTGGCGTTGGCCGCCAGCGCCGGGGCGTCCTTCATCGGGGTGCTCGGGGCCGTGCGCCAGGCCGTGAAACTGCCCCCGGCCGAGGCCATGCGGCCCGAGCCTCCGGCGCGCTTCGAGCCGTCCGTTTTGGAGCGCATGGGTTTCCTGCGTCTGCTCTCGCCCACCCAGCGCATGGCCCTGCGCAATCTGGAACGCAGGCCCTGGCAGGCCTTCTTCACGGCGCTGGGCCTGGCCATGGCCACGGCAATCCCCATCGTGCCCGGGGCCATGGGCGACGGCATCGACTACCTCATGGACTTCCAGTGGCGGCTGGCCCAGCGCCAGGACGTCACCGTATCCCTCATCGAACCGGCCTCCCCGGCGGCCCTGCACGCCCTGGCGGCCATGCCGGGAGTGCTGCACGCCGAGCCCTTCCGCGTGGTGCAGGGCCGCATCGTCAACGGCCTGCGCCAGCGCCGCGTCGGCCTGACCGGACGGCTGCCCGACGCGCGCCTGAACCTGCTCCTCGACGACAAAGGGCGTGCCGTGGACCTGCCGCTGGCGGGCCTGCTCCTGTCCCAGAAGCTGGCCGAGGTGCTGGAGCTTGCCCCCGGCGACCCGGTGCGCATCGAGGTCCAGGAAGGCCGCCGCCCGGTGCTCGAGACCTTCGTGGCCGGGACCATCACGGACTTCGCCGGGGTCGGGGCCTACATGGACTTTCACGCCCTGGGCCGGCTCATGGGCGAGGAGCGCGTCGTCAGCGGCGCGCACCTGACCCTGGACAACATGTACCGAAACGAGTTCCTGGACGCCGCCGCGGACACCCCGGCCATCGCCTCGGCCGTCTTCACCTCCTCGGCCCGCGAGAGCTTCCAGCTGGCCATGGGCGACATGATGGGCGTGGTGCAGGCCGTCTATTTCGGCTTCGCCGTCATCGTGTCCTGCGGGGTGGTCTACAACGGGGCGCGCATCGCCCTGTCCGAGCGCACCCGCGACCTGGCCACCCTGCGCGTGCTGGGCTTCTCCGAAGTCGAAACGACCATGATCCTGCTTTCGGAGCTCATCTTCCTGACCCTGGCGGCCCTGCTGCCGGGGCTTGTGATCGGCAGCGAGATGGCGCGGGTCCTGGTCCTCACGGCCAACACCGAGTCCGTGCGCATGCCGCTGGTGCTGACCGGCAGGGCCTACGCCACGGCCGTGCTCATTGTTCTCTCGTCATCCATGGCGTCCTTCCTGGTGGTCGGACGCCGCATCAGGAACCTGCAACTCCTCGCCGTACTGAAGGCTCCCGAATGAACACCGCACGCAGGCGCCGCCCGTGGCGCATCCTCCTTTTCGTCCTTCTGTGCCTCGCCCTGGCCGCCCTCCTGATCGCCGGTTTCTGGCCGGCGCCCCTGCCCGTGCAGACGGGCCGGGTGGCCAGCGCGCCCATGACCGTCAGCGTGACCGAGGAAGGCAAGACGCGCATCCGCAGCCGCTACGTGGTCTTCCCGCCCACCGCGGGCTTCCTGCGACGCGTGGACCTGCGCGCCGGGGCGCGGATCCTGGCGGGCCGGACCGTGCTGGCCGAGCTGACGCCCGAGGCCTCGACCTTCCTGACCCCGCGCGCCCGGGCCGAAGCGCAGGCCAGGCTGGACGCGGCCGTAGCCGCCGAGCGCGTGCGCCGGGCCGAGCGCGAGCGCGTGGCCACGAGCCTGGAACTGGCGCGTACGGACCTCGCGCGCCTGGACGTCCTGCTGAAAAGCGGCGCCGTGGCCCGGCAGGAATGGGACAGGGCGGAGAATCAGGTGCGCGTGCTGGAGCGGGAACTGCAGGCGGCGACCTTCGCCCTGCAGGTGGCCGGACACGAGACCCGCGTGGCCCAGGCGGCCTTGAGCCGGGGCGCCGCGCCAGGCCAGGACGAGGCCGTGCCCATCCTGGCCCCGGTGGACGGGTACGTCCTGGCCGTCATGGAGGAGAACGCCCGCGCCGTGGCCGCGTCCACGCCCATCATGGAGGTCGGCGACCCGCGCGATCTGGAGATCGAGATCGAGCTGCTCTCGACCGACGCCGTGGCCGTGACGCCCGGGGCCGAGGCGGCCATCGCGCACTGGGGCGGCCAGGGGGAGCTGCAGGCCAGGGTGACGGTGGTGGAGCCCGGGGGGTTCACCAAGGTCTCGGCCATCGGCGTGGAGGAACAGCGGGTCAAGGTGCGGGCCGAACTCATGGACGAGCTGCCGCCGGGGCTGCTTCTGGGGGACCGCTACGGGGTGCAGGCCAGGATCGTCACCTGGCGCGGGGACAAGGTGCTGCAGGTGCCGACCGGAGCCCTGTTCAGACGCGGGAACGCATGGATGGCCTTTGTGCTGGAGGGGGGCAAGGCGGTGTTGCGCACGGTGGAGGTCGGCCACGAGAACGGCCAGGCCGCCGAGGTGCGGGACGGGCTGAAGGAAGGCGAACGGGTCATCCTGCATCCGCCGGACACCCTCGCGGACGGGATGCGGGTCAGGGAGGAAGGGCAATGATGCCGGGCAGCGGGC
>CALMTS010000249.1 GCA_937872685.1 uncultured Desulfomicrobium sp. | reverse complement strand
CGCCCATGGATGCGGCCAGCGTGGCCTACCGCAGGGTCCTGGAACTCGGTCGGCCTCTGATCATCGAGGAGCCCGGCTTCGCCGACATCTGCCGCAGTTGCCCCTGCTGGCGGAACTGCGAGGAGACCTTCGAGATGAGCACGCCCGTCACACTGGACGGCAAGGTCGTGGGCGTCATCGGATTCGTCTGCTTCGACGAGGAGCAGAAGCGGCACATCCTGGACAACTTCGAGGTCTTCTTCGACTTTTTGGCCCAGATGGGCGACCTTTTGGCCGCCAAGGTCCGGGAAAGCCGGGAACTCATGAAAAGCAAGGCCGTAGGGGATCTGCTGGAGAGCATCGTGAACCGTGTGGACGAAGGCGTGCTGCTGCTGGACGGGCGCAACGCCATCCTCCGCTGCAACAGCGCCGCCGGGCAGATTCTGGACCTCGGCGCGGGGCAGGCCCCGCCCGGGCCGGGGGGCATGCTCACGCCCGGGGTGCGCGCCCTGCCGCCCGTCCAGCTCAGGCCCGTGTCCCAGGGCGTGCTGCATTATGAAGGATACGAACTGAAGCTCGGGGAAAGGGTCTTCCAGGTGGTCGGCCGGGAACACGAGCTCAACCTCGGGGACTGCGCCCGCGTCTTCGTCTTCCACGACGCGCAGGCCATGCACAGGAACGCGTACCGCCTCACGGCCATGGCCGACCGCGTGGGTCTGGACGTGTTCGTGGGCGAATCCGAACCCATGCAGGAACTCAAGCGGCAGATCAGAAACTTTGCGGCCACCTCCGCCACCACCCTCGTCATCGGCGAGAGCGGCACGGGCAAGGAGTTGGTGGCCCGCGCCCTGCACGACGAGAGCGACAGGGCCGGCGACGTCTTCGTGGCCGTGAACTGCAGCGCCATCCCCGAGACGCTGCTGGAAAGCGAGCTTTTCGGCTACGTGGGCGGGGCCTTCACCGGGGCCGACCCGCGCGGGCGCATGGGCAAGTTCGAGCAGGCCAACGGCGGCACCCTCTTCCTGGACGAGATCGGCGACTTCGCCCTGCACCTGCAGCCCAGGCTGCTGCGCGTGCTCGAACAGCGCGAGGTGACGCGCATCGGCGCCCAGTCCCCTACCCCCGTGGATATCCGCATCATCGCCGCCACCAACCGCAACCTCGAAAAAATGGTCCGCGAAGGCATGTTCCGCGAAGACCTCTACTACCGCCTGAACGTCCTGCCCATCGCCGTCCCTCCCCTGCGCGAGCGCGGGAGTGACGCCCTCATGCTGGCGCAGCACTTCCTGGAGCGCTGCTTCGAGCGCCTCGACAAGTCCATCCTCGCGGTGCGGGACTGCTTCTGGCGCGCCGTGGGCGATTACCACTGGCCCGGCAACGTGCGCGAACTGCAGAACGTCATGGAGTACATCGCCAACGTGGCCCCCTCACCCTGCGTGGTCACGGGGGCCATGCTGCCGGCCAAGGTCACGAGCCGCGAGGAGACCATCGTCTCCAGCACCCTGCACCTGCCGACCATAGAACGCCGCATCATCGAGAAGGCCCTGGCCCCGTACGGCGGGCCCAAGGCTGGAAGGGAGGAGAAGGAGCTCGCGGCCGGGCGCCTGGGCATCGGCATCGCGACCCTTTACCGCAAGCTGAAGAAGTTCGGCATGGAGCGCTGAACCCGTTTCAGGGACGGCTCACGGCTGGGCCCTGAGCGCCTCCGCATATTCGGGATTCAGGGAGATGGTGTTGTGTCCGGCACCCGCGATGACGCGCAGGTCGGCCAGGCCGGGGCGGAAGGCTGCGTGGAGGCGCAAGGCGCTCTCCCGGGGTACGACCTCGTCATCCCCGGCCACCAGCAAGAGGGTCGGGGCGTCCACGCGCGGCGCGTACGAGGCGGAGTCGAACCGGTCGCGCAGCAGGAGGCGCACGGGGAAGAAGGGGTAATGGCGCGCGGCCACCTCCGCCATGCCGGCGAAGGGCGTGACCAGGACCAGGCGGGACACGGCCCGGCTGCCGGCCAGGTACGTGGCCACGGCGCTGCCCAGGCTGCGGCCCATGACCGCGATGTCCTGATGCGTGCGGCGCACCGTGTCGTAGAGGGCCAGCGCGTCGGCGAAGAGCGCGGCCTCGGACGGGCTGCCGCTGCTGCCGCCGTAGCCGCGGTAGTGCGCCAGGTAGAGGGCGCGGTCCGGGAACGCCTCGGCGAGCTCGGGCAGGCTGTACGGGACGGCCTCGGCGTTGCCGCCGAAGTAGATGAGCGCCTTGGATCCGGCGTGGGGCCGGACCGTGACGAGGACCTCTCCCCCGTCCACGGGCAGGCGCAGGGCCCGGGACAGGGCCTCGGCGGGAAAGGGCTGCGGCAGGTAGATGAGGGAGCGCTGGAACACGAACAGCGCCGCGCAGACCGCCGCGTAGATCAGGGCGGCCAGGGCCGCTGCCGTGATCATGGAGCGGAACATGCGCTCGCGCCGGGGCAGGGTGCGAAAACGGACGATGCCGCCCGGGGGCGGCATCGCGCTCGACTTGAAAACGTCATTCCTGCCATTCGAAGATGGTGTCCAGCTGGGAAAGGAAAGGCCGGACCGCCTCCTGGTTTTCGGGGGAGGTCGCCAGCGTCTTTTCCATCTCCGCCATGCTCTGCCGCATCTGGGCGACCATCTGCGTCTTGTACTCCGCCGGGATGTCCTTGCTCGCCTCGATCTCCTTCACGGACTGCTGCATCTGGCCCAGGACGTCCTGGCCGTCCTTGCCGAGCTTGATGGCCATGTAGGCCTGGGTCACCTGCTGGGAGACAGCGGCCCAGTTCTCGAAGGTGAAACCGTGCTTCTGGAGCATGCCCTCGATCTCGTGCTGCTGCTTGAGGCTCTGGGCCCAGTCGCCCATGATTCGCGCCGTACTGGTCCCGTCACCTTCATCCTCGGCCTCATCGGCAAACTGGTCGAAATAGGGTTTGAGCTCCTGCATGGCGCCGATGAACCCTTCCACGTCCTTTGCGCCCAGTCCCGCGCACCACGCAACCTGGGCTGCGAGCACGAACGCCGTCGCCATGGCCAAAAACCGCCAACACCGCATAACTTCCTCCTTGTGGATCGCAAACAATGCATAATCTATTTACACAGGACTACTTCTCTTCATTGCGCTTTCGTGGCAATATATTTATGTCACCCCGAACTCAAGGGGCGGAAGAAAATCCGCCCCGCTTCCTCACATACTTCACCTGGAGGCAGGCATGAATCCCAAGGAACTTCTGTACGCAAAATCCCATGAATGGGTCAAAATCGAAGGCGACGAGGCCGTGGTGGGCATCACCCATTTCGCCCAGGAACAGCTCGGCGACCTGACCTTCGTCGAACTGCCCCAGCCCGGCGATCAGGCCGAAGCCGGCAAGGAGATCGGCAGCGTCGAATCCGTCAAGGCCGCCAGCGAGATCTACTCCCCGGTCACGGGCGAAGTCGTCGCCGTCAACACCGAGCTGGAGAACGCTCCCGAGCTGATCAACAAGGACGCCTTCGGCGAAGGCTGGATGTTCAAGGTCAGGCTGACCGAGCAGCCCACCGGGCTCCTGGATGCCGAAGCCTACGCCCAGGTCTGCGCGGCCGAAGCCCACTAAACCCTACCTGCGGCCGCCCTTCCTGCTGTGCGAAGGTCCGGGACCACCCCGGATTTTCCCCTCGCCTCCGGCCGGATGGACGCGGCCCCATACCCGGAGGCACCATGCCCTTCATTCCGCACACTCCCGCCGAACAGCGGGAGATGCTGGCCACCATCGGCGTGGACAGCATCGAAGCCCTGTTCGAGGACATCCCGAAAAAATTCCGGGCAGGGGAACTGAACATCCCCCACGGCCTGAGCGAAATGGAAGTCCGCCAGAAGCTCGAAAAGACCGCCGGCAAGAACCACACGGACCTGACGTCCTTCCTCGGCGCCGGCTTCTACGACCACTACATCCCCAGCGCCATCGACGCCCTGTGCAGCCGCGGCGAGTTCTACACGGCCTACACGCCCTACCAGGCCGAGGCCTCCCAGGGCATGCTGCAGGCCATCTTCGAGTACCAGACCGCCGTGGCGCGCCTGCTGGACCTGCAGTACGCCAACGCCTCCCTCTACGACGGCGGCACGGCCCTGTACGAGGCCATCATGATGGCCGTGCGCCAGACCCGGCGCACGCGCATCGTCATCTCCGAGAGCGTGAACCCCATCTACCGGGTCATGCTCGACAGCTACACGACCAACCTCAAGCTCGATCTGGTCACGGTGCCGCACAGGGATTGCAACACGGACATCGACGCGCTGCTGGCCGAGCTCAATGACGACACGGCCGCGGTCCTGGTCCAGAACCCCAACTTCTTCGGCACCATCCAGGACTTCACGGCCCTCTTCGCCAAGGCCCGCGAGCACAAGATCGTCTCCGTCATCTCGACCTACCCGATCATGCAGTCCGTCCTGAAGACCCCGGGCGAGATGGGGGCGGACATCGCCGTGGCCGAAGGCCAGAGCCTGGGCCTGCCCCTGAGCTTCGGCGGCCCCTACCTGGGCATCATGGCCTGCAACAAGCAGCTCATCCGCCAGATGCCCGGCCGCATCGCCGGCCGCACCGTGGACAAGAACGGCAAGACGGGCTTCGTCCTGACCCTGCAGGCCAGGGAGCAGCACATCCGCCGCGAGAAGGCCACGTCCAACATCTGCTCCAACCAGGCCCTGTGCGCCCTGCGCGCCCTGATGTACATGAGCCTCCTGGGTCCCGCGGGGCTCCGCAAGACGGCCCAGGTCGGCATCGAACGCGCCCACTACGCGGCCGGCCGCCTCGGCCAGCTGCCCGGAGTGCGCGTGGTCAACGAGCCCTTCGGCAACGAGTTCACGGTGGAACTGCCCGTGCGCGCCTACGAGGTCATCGACAAGCTCCTGGACGCCAAGTTCGTGCCCGGCTTCCCCCTGGGCCGCTACTACCAGGGCATGGACAACCACCTCCTGGTGGCCTGCACCGAGAAAACCAGCCCGCAAAGCATCGGCATCCTGGCCGAGATGATTGGAGGTGCCCTGTGAAAACCCTGTTCTCCGATTCCTCCAAGGGCAGAGTCGGCGTATGGCCCCGTGAGCCCAAGGGCGACGCGGCCGACGCCATTCCGGCCGGCCTGCTGCGCGGCGAGGCCCCGAAACTTCCCGAACTGTCCGAGATCGACGTCATCCGCCACTTCACCAAGCTCTCGCGCCTGAACTACAGCGTGGACAGCAATTTCTATCCCCTGGGGTCGTGCACCATGAAGTACAACCCCAAATTCACCGAGGTGGTGGCGGCCCAGCCGGGCTTCACGGCCCTGCACCCGCTCATCCCGCAGCTCAAGGGCGCCGGACACATGACCCAGGGCGCCCTGGAAGTGCTCTACGAGACCGAGCAGCTGCTGGGCGAAATCACCGGCATGAGCGCCTTCACCCTGCAGCCCATGGCCGGTGCCCACGGCGAGCTGACTGGCGTCATGCTCATGGCCGCCTACCACAACGACAAGGGCAACAAAAAGACCAAGATCATCGTGCCCGACTCGGCCCACGGCACCAACCCCGCCTCGGCGGCCATCGCCGGCTACGACGTGGTCTCCATCCAGTCGAAAAACGGCATGATCGACCCCGACGAGCTGGAGAAGGTCCTCGATGACGAGGTCGCCGGACTGATGATGACCTGCCCCAACACCCTGGGCCTCTTCGAGTGCGGCCTGGAACGCATCGTCAAGCTGGTCCACGGCGTGGACGGCCTGCTCTACTACGACGGCGCGAACCTCAACGCCATCATGGGCAAGATGCGCGTGGGCGACGTGGGCTTCGACATCGTGCACCTGAACCTGCACAAGACCTTCGCCACCCCCCATGGCGGCGGCGGGCCCGGTTCCGGCCCCGTAGGCGTGAGCCAGCGTCTGGTGGACTACCTGCCCATCTCGCGCGTGGTGAAGCTGGAAGACGGCCAGTACTACCTGAATTACGACTATCCCAAGTCCATCGGCTACATCGCGCCCTTCTACGGCAACTTCGGGGTCATCCTCAAAGCCTACGCCTACATCCTGCGCCTGGGCCGCGAAGGCATCACGCGCGCCACGGAGAACGCGGTCCTGGCCGCCAACTACCTCAGGAAGCGCATCGAGAAGCATCTCGAAATCCCCCACGACCGCATCTGCATGCACGAGTTCGTGGCCTCGGCCGCCCGGCAGGCCGAGAAAGGCGTGCGCGCCCTGGACATCGCCAAGGCGCTCCTGGACAAGGGGCACTATGCGCCGACCATCTACTTCCCGCTCATCGTCAAGGAATGCCTGATGTTCGAGCCCA
>CALMTS010000248.1 GCA_937872685.1 uncultured Desulfomicrobium sp. | reverse complement strand
GCCAGGACCATGATGCCGTCATGGTTCTCGCCTAGTCCCATCTCCCGCTCGGAACAGATCATGCCGCAGGACGTCTGTCCGCGCAGCTTGGCCTTCTTGATCTCTAGGCCGCCGGGCATGACCGTTCCGACGGGCGCCACCGGCACCTTCTGGCCGGCGGCCACGTTGGGCGCGCCGCAGACGATGTCCAGCAGTTCCCCCGTGCCGATGTCCACCTTGCAGACCGAAAGATGGTCCGATGACGGGTGCGCGGCGCACTCCGCCACGAACCCGACGACGATCCCGGCCAGGCCGGCGAAGGGGCTGCCAATTTCCTCAACCTCGAGACCGAGCATGGTCAGCCTGTCCGCCAACGTCTGGACGTCCCCTTCGTAGGGCACGAATTCCCGCAACCAGTTCAAACTCAAAAGCATGGTGAAACCCTATGTCGCTCAGGCAAACTGCCGGAGGAACCGCAGATCGTTCTCGAAAAACATGCGCAGGTCGCCGATGCCGTACTTGAGCATGGCGATACGTTCCACTCCCAGGCCGAAGGCGAACCCGGTATAGACCTCGGGATCGTACCCGACTTTCAGGAAGACGGCAGGGTCAACCATGCCGCATCCCAGGATCTCTACCCAGCCCGTCTCCTTGCAGACCCTGCAGGGCTCGCCGTTCACCTTGCCCTTGCCGCCGCAGATCACGCAGCTGATGTCCACTTCGGCGCTGGGCTCCGTGAAGGGGAAGAAGCTGGGGCGAAAGCGGACCTTGGTGTCGTGGCTGAACACGGTCTGCACGAAGGCGGTCAGGATGCCTCGCAGGTCAGCCATGGTCACATGCCTGTCCACGAGCAGACCTTCGACCTGATGGAACATGGGCGTATGGGTGATGTCCGAATCCCGGCGGTAAACCTTGCCCGGAGCGATGACGCCCAGGGGCGGCTTGCGGGCCAGCATGGTCCGCACCTGCAGGGGGGAGGTGTGCGTGCGCAGCAGGATGGTGTCGGAAATGTAGAGCGTGTCCTGCATGTCCCGCGCGGGATGCTCGGGGGGGAGGTTCAACGCCTCGAAGTTGTTGAAATCGTTTTCCACTTCCGGACCGGAAACGACCTCGAAGCCCAGGTTGGTGAAGACCGTGCAGATCTCGCGGGTGACGCGGGTCACGGGATGCAGGGAACCCAGATCGGGCTGCCAGGAGGGCGTCGAAGAATCGAAGGCCCCCAGGGCCAGTTCCTGTTCCCGCGCCTTCAGGATGGCGACCTGCTCCTCCCACTGGGCCATCATGGCGGCCTTGACCTGATTGGCGGCCTTGCCCGCGGCCGGTCGGTCCTCGGGCGAAAGCGCCGTGAGGCCGGACATCAGGTCTGCCAGGAGCCCCTTGCGCCCGAGAAAACGGACACGCAACTCCTCCAACTCTTCCAATGAAGAAGCCTGGCCCAGGGCTTCAGACAGCTCCGGGACCAGGCTTTCCAGCTTGCGAATAATATCGTTAGCCACTAGTTCGCCTTTGATTTTACCATTTCACACAGCTTGGCGAAGGCGTCTTTTTCATAGACGGCCATATCGGCAAGGGCCTTTCTGTTGAGATTGATCTCGGCGAGCTTCAGGCCGTGCATGAAGCGATTGTAACTCAGACCGTACTGACGCACGCCGGCGTTGATGCGGACGATCCAGAGCTTGCGGAAGGCTCTCTTCTTCTGCTTCCGGTCACGATAGGCGAAGCATAAGGCGCGTTCGACAGTTTCACGCGCGGTGCGGTACAGCTTGCTGCGGCCTCCGCGGTAGCCCTTTGCCAGGGCCAAGAACTTCTTGTGCCTTCTGTGGGCTGTCTTTCCTCTTTTGACTCTCATTGTTTTCTCCTTTCGCAGTCAGGCATAGTGGGAAATGACTATGCGCTGAGACGTTCCGTTCCGGCCCGATGCCGGAAACTAGAAAATGTACGGTACCAAACGGCGAATGGCAGCAACACAGGACTGGGCAGCCGTGGTGGACTGACGCAGCTGTCTTTTGCGCTTCGCGGATTTCTTGGTCAGGATGTGGCGCATGTTGGCATGGCTTCTCTTCACCTTGCCCGTGCCCGTGACCCGAAAACGCTTGGCCGCACTTCTGTTGGTCTTGACCTTTGACATAGTTCCTCCTCGGACAGACTCGTATGGTCGCGTGTGCGACCGGCAATACTGCTCCCTCCCGCCAAAACGGCGGGAAATTTTTCTTTGACGGCGGGGAGGGAGCCTATTTCTTGGGAAGTCCGGCCAGCAGCAGGAACATGGTCCTTCCTTCCACGCGTGACGTCTGCTCGACTTTGGCCACGTCGGAGACCATCTCCACCACACGGTCCAGAATGACCTGCCCGCGATCCTTGTGCGCCATCTCGCGACCGCGGAAGAAGACCGTCACCTTGCAGCGATCCCCGTCCTCGATGAACCGGCGGATGTGCTTGACCTTGGTCAGCAGATCGTGATCATCGGTGTGCGGCCGGAATTTGATCTCCTTGACCTGAATCTGGGTCTGGCGCTTCTTGGCTTCCTGGGACTTCTTCTTTTCCTCGTAGAGATACTTGCCGTAATCCATGATCTTGCAGACCGGCGGCTTGGCGTTCGGCGCCACCTCGACCAGGTCCAGACCCTTTTCTTCGGCACGTTCCAGGGCCTCGGGCACGCTCATGATGCCCAACTGGTTCCCGTCATCTCCTACAACCCGGATTTCCTTGGCCCTGATTTGCTTGTTCCGGCGGGCCTTAGCAGCTGAAAGAATATCTCATCCCTCCATGTTTAAAGGGTTTTTCGCATTCCTGCCGCAAGTGGTCGGCAAACGCCTCAATGGACATGACGCCCAGATTGTTGCCGCCAAGCATGCGTACATTGACGCAGGACTGCTCGACTTCCTGATCCCCGATGACCAGCGCGTACGGAATCTTCTCCAACTGAGCCTCGCGCACCTTGTACCCGAGCTTCTCGTTGCGCAGATCCAGTTCCACGCGCACCCCCTCGCGCCGTAATGCATCCTGGCACGAGCGGGCAAATTCGTTGTGGCTGTCGGTCACGGTCAGGATGCGGGCCTGGACAGGAGCCAGCCACGCCGGGAAGGCCCCTGCGAAGTGTTCCGTCAGGATGCCGATGAACCGTTCAACCGAACCCATGATGGCGCGATGCACCATGACCGGACGGTGCCGTTCGCCATCTTCGCCCACGTATAACAAGTCGAAACGATCCGGCAAGGTGAAATCGACCTGGATGGTGGAGCACTGCCACAACCGGCCCAGACAATCGCGCAGCTTGACGTCGATCTTGGGACCGTAGAAGGCGCCGTCGCCCTCGTTGATCGTGTAGGGCAGGTTCATCTCGCCCATGGCGTCCATGAGCGCTTTCGTGGCGCGCTCCCAGTCCTCGTCGGAACCGATGGACTTCTCGGGACGCGTGCTGATCTCCATGACATACTCGAAGCCGAAGACGCCCATGAGGTCCTGAATCCAGGCCATGACGCCCTTGATCTCGTCGAGGAGCTGGTCCGGGCGGCAGATGATGTGCGCGTCGTCCTGGGTGAACTGGCGGACACGCAGGAGGCCGTGCAGGACGCCCGAGAGCTCGTGGCGGTGCACGACGCCGAACTCGAAGAGGCGAATGGGCAGGTCGCGGTAGCTGCGCTGATTCGTGTTGTAGATCAGCATGTGCGCCACGCAGTTCATGGGCTTCACGCCATAGGGAATTTCGTCGATTTCCGTGAAATACATGTTTTCACGGTAGTTGGCGTAATGCCCGGAAGTCTCCCACAGGTCGCGTTTCAGAATTTGGGGGGTGCGCACCAGACCGTAGCCGCGGCGGATCATTTCCTTAGTTACGAAATCTTCGAGGATGGTCCGCACCAGGGCACCCTTGGGATGCCAGTAGGCCATGCCCGCGCCGCCACGCTCATGGAAGCTGAACAGGTCGAGCTGCGGACCGAGCTTGCGGTGATCGCGCTTCTTGGCTTCCTCGATCATGGCCAGATGGGCTTTCAGATCCTTGGGGGTGGCGAAGGCCGTGCCGTAGATGCGCTGCAGCATGGGGCGGTTCGAATCGCCGCGCCAGTAGGCGCCGGCAACGGAGGTCAGCTTCAGGGCCTGCAGGAATCCGGTGGAAGGCAGATGCGGCCCGCGGCACAGGTCCACGAAATTGCCGTGGCGGTAGACCGAGACGCGATCCGCGCCCAGGTCGTCGATGATCTCGAGCTTGTAGGTTTCTCCCATGGAGGCGAAAAGGGCCTTGGCCTCGCCGGCGCTCATCTCCTCGCGGGAGAAGGGCTGGTTCGCGGCCACGGACGCAAGCATGCGGGCCTCGATCTTTTCCAGATCCTCGGGAGTGAAGGGGCGCTCGAAATCGAAATCGTAGTAGAACCCGTTCTCGATGTCCGGGCCGATGGTCACCTTGGCCGTGGGGAAAAGCTCCTTGACGGCTTCGGCCATGACGTGGGCCGCGCTGTGGCGCAGAATGGTCAGCCCCCGGGGGGAGTCCAGGAACACGGGCTCCAGGGCCTGAGCCTCGGCCGGCACGGTCTGCGCCAGGTCAATGAGCGCCCCGTCGCACTCGCACGCGACCACGGATTTCATCTTCTTGCCGGAAAGCACGCCGCGCAAAACGTCGGCGCACGTCTGCCCTGCCTGGATTTCGATGTCCTGTCCCTGAATCTGAGCCATAATGCCTTGCCTCACAAACACGATAGGGAGGCTGAGCCTCCCTATGAGTTCTTTTTGGTAGGCGCGAGGAGGGTCGAACTCCTGACCCCTTGCACGTCAAGCAAGTGCTCTCCCACTGAGCTACGCGCCTAAATGGAGAGCCGCATATATCTTCGGTTTCGAGGGGATGTCAACACCTCTTTTTGCCTGTTGCGCATTTTTTTTGAAACTGCCATCCCGGGCTCTCCAGTCACCTCCGCGCGGAGCAGCCATGAACCCGTATCTTATCTTCACCCTTGCCGCCCTCGTCCTCGCATCGGGATGGGAAATTCTTCTCGAATGGCTCAATCTGCGATGCCTCTCCCCCACGGCCCCGCCGCAGCTCGCGGACGTTCACGACCCGAAGTCCTACAGACGGTCCCAGGAATACGCCCGTGCGCGCGGCACGTGGGACATGACCGCCCAGGCCGTCACCACCCTGGCCACCCTGACCTTCATCCTGGCCGGCGGCTTCCCCCTGGTCGACGGCCTGGCCCGCATCAGCGACAACGAAATCGTCACCGGCCTGGCCTTCTTCGCCCTGCTGTTCGCGGGCAGCGAAATCCTCGGCCTGCCCTTTTCCATATACAGAACGTTCGTCCTCGAGGCCAGATTCGGTTTCAACACGACAACCGTCGCCACCTTCGTCCTCGACAGGCTCAAGGGCTACATCCTCGCCGCAGCCATCGGCCTGCCCCTGCTGGCCGCCGTGCTCTGGTTCTTCTCGACGCAAGGGCCCTCGGCCTGGCTCTGGTGCTGGGCCGCAACGACCGCCTTCTCCCTTGTCCTGACCTATCTGGCCCCGACCCTGATCATGCCCCTGTTCAACACATTCACCCCCCTTAAGGACAAGGAACTGCTGCGCAGACTGGGGGATCTGGCCCGCCGGACCCGGTTCGATGTCAGCGGAATCTATGTCATGGACGGATCAAGGCGCTCCACCAAGGCCAACGCCTTCTTCACGGGGCTTGGCCGCAGCAAGCGCATCGCCCTCTACGACACGCTGCTGTCCGGTCATGACGCGGAAGAAATCGAGGCCATCCTGGCGCACGAAATCGGGCACTACAGGCTGGGGCACATCACCAGGGGCCTGCTGCTCTCCACCCTGCAGACGGGCATCCTGCTCTTCCTGATGGGGCAGGCCCTGTCTCTTCGCGGTTTGTACGAGGCCTTCGGCATGACCTCCATGCCCGTTCATGCGGGCCTGGTCTTCTTCCTGCTTCTCTACTCCCCCGCTTCCCTGGTCCTGACGCCGATCTTCGCCTACCTCTCCCGCCGCCATGAATACGCAGCCGACACATTTGCCGCCGCGCATCTCCCCTCGCCCGAACCCCTGGCGCGGGCCCTGAAGAAAATATCCGGGCAGAGCCTGGCCAACCTCACCCCGCACCCGTGGTATGTCTTCTTCCATTACAGCCACCCGCCCCTGGGAGCGCGAATCGCGGCCCTGGACGATGCCGCGGCGGCCCGGCCCAGGTGACGGCCGCCTTTGCAATCCGACGGATTTCGGCTATCCCTTCAGGGATGCCGCTCCATCGCACCTCTACCCCGGGCCGCACGCCGTGAAAGACTCCACGCCCTGCATCCTCATCGTCGATGACGAACAGCTCAACATCAAGCTCCTCGACATCGTCCTCAAGAAGGGCGGATACAGGACGATCTCCGCGACCAGCGGACCGGCCGCGCGGGCCGCGGCGCTGGAGCAGGAGCCCGACCTCATCCTGCTCGACGTGCTCATGCCCGGCGAGGACGGCTACACCACCTGCGAACTGCTCAAGCGCGAGCCCCGCACATCCGACATCCCCGTGATCTTCATCTCCGCCCTGACGGACACCTCGAGCAAGGTCCGCGGACTCGAAGTGGGCGGCGTGGATTTCGTCTCCAAACCCTTCGAAAAGGCCGAAGTCCTGGCGCGGGTCAAGGTGCATCTGAAGCTGCGCCTGACCTACAAGGCTCTCATCGAGGCCCAGGCCCAGCGCCTGGCCCAGGTCCAGGACGCCCAGCAGGCCCTGCTGGTGCTTCCCGCAGACCTCCCGGAAGCGGGCTTTGCCGTGCATTTCGAGCCGGTGCTGGAGGCGGGCGGGGATTTCTACGACGTGCTGCGCGTGGGCGGGTCCGCCTTCGACTACGTCGTTGCCGACGTCAGCGGCCACGACCTGGGCACGTCCTACGTGACGTCGGCTCTCAAGGCCCTCTTCAGCCAGAATTGCAACGTGGTCACGTCCCCGGCCGAAAGCCTGACCATGATCAACAGCGTGCTCTGCCGCATCCTCACGGGCGGGACGCACATCACGGCCGGGTTCGCCCGCCTCAACCGCGAGCAGCGCACACTGCAGTACGTCAACGCCGCACACCCCCCGCCGATCCTGCTGCGCGCCGGAGGGGAGGTAGAAATCCCGCAGGCGCCCGGAGATATCCTGGGCGTCTTCGACTCGGTCCTCTTCGAACCGGTGTCGTTTTCCGTGAACCCTGGAGACCGGTTCTTCATATATACTGACGGACTCATCGAAGGTTTCGGAAACGAAAAAATGACGCGGGAAGAGGGGCTCGCCCGGCTGGCCGCGACCTGTGCCGCCCACCGGGAACTGCCCCTGCCGCAGGCCGTCGAGGCCATCCATGCGGCCCTCGCCCCTCCCGGCGCGCCACGCGAGGACGACACCATCCTTCTTGCCCTGGAGGTCTGACATGTTCGACATGACGCCGCTTCCTGACGGTTTCACCGTGGAGATGGGCACCAACCTGGACAATGTGGACCGGTGCGTGGAACTGATGCGCGCCTTTCTGGAGAAACGGGGGGCCCAGGAGCACCTTTTCGCCATCTCGCTCCTGATGCGAGAAGCCTTGAACAACGCCATGATCCACGGCAACCGCCTGGATGCGGCCAAACGGGTCCGCCTCCGGTTTCTGATGCGGGAAGGAAGGTTCGACCTGGAAGTGGAGGACCAGGGGCCGGGGTTCGCGTGGCAAAACCACGTCCAGTCCCGAAGCGGTGTCGATGATGTGCGCGGCAGGGGGCATGAGATCTACCGCAACTACGCCAGCGCCATCCGATACAACGAACGGGGCAATATCCTGACGCTGGAATACCGGGGGGAGGCATGATGACGTTTCACGTCGAGACGGGAGCCAGGGAGGCGATGCTCGACATCACCCCCCGCCTGGAAGAACTGCTGCGGCAGTCGGGGACGGTTTCGGGCCTCATGACCGTGTACACCCCGCACACCACCACGGGCCTGACCATCAACGAAGGGGCCGACCCCGACGTGTGCCGGGACATCCTGGCCCACCTGCGGGCCATGATCCCACAGCATGCGGGCTTCCGCCACGCCGAAGGCAACTCCGACGCACACATCAAGGCGACCCTTTTCGGCTCCTCGGTGCAGATCATCATCGAAGACGGCCGGCTGATGCTCGGAACCTGGCAGCGCGTCTTCCTGGGGGAATTCGACGGCCCCCGCAGGCGCACGATCCGGGTCAAGCTCCTTTCCTGAAAATCACTCCTCGCGCAGAGGGCGCGTCATCAGCTCGCGCACCGCATCGGCCGGGTTCTTCCCACCGAAAAGCACCGCATGCACCTGCCCGGTGATGGGCAGGTCAATCCCAAGCTCACGGCCGAGGGCGTGCACCGCCTCGGTCGTCTTCACGCCCTCGGCCACGTTATGCATCCCCGCCAGAACCTCCTGCAGGGTCTGCCCCCGGCCGATGGCCAGGCCCACGCGGCGGTTGCGGCTCAAATCACCCGTGCAGGTCAAGACCAGATCCCCCATGCCCGAGAGGCCCATGAACGTGGCCGGCCGGGCGCCCATGGCCGCCCCCAGGCGGGACATCTCCGAAAGGCCGCGCGTGATGAGGGCGGCGCGCGCGTTCTGGCCGAAGCCAAGGCCGTCGGAAATGCCCGAGGCGATGGCCATGATGTTCTTCACGGCGCCGCCGAGTTCGACGCCCGTGACGTCGCCGTTGACATAGACGCGGAAGGCTTCCGTGGAAAAAAGGGCCTGCACGTTGTCCGCGAACTCCGTGTCCGCGCAGCCCAGGGCCACGGCCGTGGGCATGCCCGCCACCACCTCCGTGGCGAAGGACGGTCCCGAAAGCACTGCGTACCGGGGATCAAGGCCGGCCAACTCCTCCCGCACAACCTGGCCCATGGTGCGGAACGTGCCCAGTTCCACGCCTTTGCTCGCGCACACGAAGCCGGCCCCGCGCGGGAACAGAGCGCGATTTTCACGCAGGAAGAGGCCCAGGCTCTGGCACGGCACGGCCAGGACGATGCACGCCGCGTCCCGCAGGACTTCCTTGAGATCCGAGCCTGCCTGCAAATCGCGGTTCAGGTTCTGACCGGGAAGATAGCGCGTATTGGTGCCGCACTCGACGATCTCCCTGGCAACCTCGTCTCGCCGCGCCCAAAGCCGGACGGACTCGCCTTTCCCGGCCAGCACATTGGCCAGGGCCGTACCCCAGCTGCCCCCTCCAAGCACCGCTGCATTCACATAAACCTCCTGGAATTCCCGATACTCGCGAAAGGGCGAGTATCGAAGATGCGCCCGGTTCTGTAAAGGGTCCTATTGCCAGCATATCCCGAAACAGGTAAGGACCGACCTCGAAACAATTCCGGAATCTTCCGGTTCAACCCGAGGAAAGACCGTGCATTTCACCCAGACCGAACACGACATTCTGCGCATCGTCCAGGACACTCTGCCCGACAGCGCAACCCCATACGCGGATATCGCCCGCATGACCGGCAGCACCGAGGACGAGGTCCTGGCCCTGCTCAAGAAGCTCAAGAAAGGCGGACAGATCCGCCGCTTCGGAGCCACCCTGCGCCACCAGCAGGCCGGCTACGGATTCAACGCCATGGTCGCCTGGTACATCGAGGAAGGCTTCGAACCGGACGAGGTGGGCCGCAAGATGGCCAGCCGCCCCGAGATTTCCCACTGCTACCTGCGCCCGAACTGCATGGACTGGCCCTACGACATGTACACCATGATCCACGGCAGGAGCCGCGAGGACTGCATGCAGGTCGTGCGCGAACTTGTGGAGCAGACCGGCGTGACCCAGTATGAAATGCTCTTCAGCATCAAGGAGCTGAAGAAGACATCCATGGAATATTTCTAGCCCCGACCGCGGAGACAGCCCCATGACCAGATCCCAGGAACTTTTCGAAAAGGCGAACACCCTCATCCCCGGCGGCGTGAACAGCCCCGTGCGCGCCTGCAAGAGCGTCCACTGCGACCCGCTCTTCATTGCCAAGGCCTTCGGCAGCAAGCTCGTGACCGAGGACGGGCAGGAGCTCATCGACTACGTCATGTCCTGGGGCCCCATGCTCCTGGGCCACAACCATCCCGAGGTGGCCGCGGCCATCGCCGCCACGGCGGCCAACGGCACGAGCTTCGGCGCACCCTGCCGCCTGGAAGTCGAGCTGGCCCAGGCTGTGGTCGATGCGGTGCCGGGCATCGAGATGGTGCGCATGGTCAGCTCCGGCACAGAAGCGACCATGAGTGCCCTGCGCCTGGCCCGGGGCTACACCGGCAGAAGCGGTGTGATAAAATTTCACGGCGGCTACCACGGCCATGCCGACGCCTTTCTGGCCAGCGCCGGTTCGGGCGTGGCCACGCAGTCCATCCCAGGCACGCCGGGCGTGCCCCAGGACGTGGTCAAGCACACCCTGCTGGCGCACTACAACGATCTGGATGCGGTCAAGGAGCTCTTTGCCGCCCACGGGCACGACATCGCCGCGGTCATCGTCGAACCCGTCGCGGGCAACATGGGCCTGGTCCTGCCCAAGCCCGGCTTCCTTGAAGGCCTGCGCGAACTGACCCGCGCCTACGGGGCCCTCCTGATCTTCGACGAGGTCATCACGGGATTCCGTGTCGCCTTCGGCGGGGCACAGTCGGCCTTCGGCATCGACCCCGACCTGACCTGCCTGGGCAAGATCATCGGCGGCGGACTGCCCGTGGGCGCCTACGGCGGCAAGCGCAAGATCATGAGCCACATCGCGCCCAGCGGCAACGTCTACCAGGCCGGAACCCTGTCCGGAAACCCCCTGGCCATGGCTGCGGGCCTGGCCACCCTGAAGGCCCTGGCCACCAGGGACTACGCTGCCCTGACCGCGCGCACCGAAGCCTTCTCAAGGGAACTCGAGAACATTTTGCGCAGCAAGGGCCTGCCGGTCACGCGCAACCACATCGCGTCCATCTTCACCCTGTTCTTCACCGAGACCCCCGTGACCGACTTTCCCTCGGCCCAGACGGCGGACAGCGGGCTTTTCGTATCCTTCTACCAGCAGATGCGCCAGCAGGGCATCTATCTTGCACCATCCGGTTTCGAATGCGCCTTCACATCCTTCGCCCACTCCGACGAAGATCTGGAGCGCACCCTGGACGCCGCGCGCAGGGTCACTTTCTGAGCTATCGACCCTTTTTCCGGCATCCTTGACTGAAGACCAAGACCGTCGATATAAACGTCCCAGCTTGTGCTTTTTGTAACATTTCTTTCTGGAGGTAGAAAGAGGATGAAAAAAACACTGTTGATGAGCCTGATCTGTGCGGCTTTCCTGTCCCTGATTGCCGCCCCGGTCCTGTTCGCTGCCGATGCCCCCGGCGATGACTATGTCATCAAAGCCCCCGAAGGCATGAAGAGCAAGAAAGACAAACTGCAGAAGTCGGTTCCCTTCCCCCACTCCAAGCACGCCGCCGTGGAGTGCAAGGAATGCCATCACACCCTGGAAGCCGACGGTGGCGCGGTCAAGCTGTGCACGACCGCCGGTTGCCATGACTCCCTGGAATTCCGCGACAAGGACAACGCCAAGGAAGTCAAGCTGGTTGAGAACGCGTTCCACACCCAGTGCATCGATTGTCACAAGGCGCTGAAGAAGGAAAACAAGCCCACCGGCCCCACCGCCTGTGGCAAGTGTCACACCAAGTAGCGTACGCGCTGCGAGATTTCGCATCAGCACAAGCAAAGGCCGGCCTTTGGTTCGCCCCCGCCGCAGACTCTGCGGCGGGGGCTTTTTTTTCGCCGGGAAATCGGGTAGCCCGCACCGTGCATTGCCCTTGCACACGCTTCCTGCTAGGCATCACGGATGCGCCAACGCCAAGAAAGGATCTCGCCATGAACATACCGAACGACCCTACGGACGACATCATTGAACTGACGGACATCGTTGAGGAAGGAGCCCCCGCGGACCAGGCTTTTGAAGACTTCGCCATGGACAAGGCCGTAGATGTCAAAAGCCTGGATCAGGAACTCGACGACCTGCTCCGCGACGAAGGATCCGCTCCGAAGCCAGGCCCCAAGGACGGGCTCGAAATGGACTTCGACGCCCTGTTCGAAGAAGACAACGATGTTCCGCCGGCCGAGGCAGCCGCCCCCCCCAAGGCCCCTGTCAGCCAGGCGTCCGACATTTCCGACCTGGACGACCTTTTCGAGTCCCTGCAGCTTGGCGACCAGG
>CALMTS010000247.1 GCA_937872685.1 uncultured Desulfomicrobium sp. | reverse complement strand
ACCCCCCGGACCGCGTCGCGCTGGATCGTCCCCCCGCAAACATTCTTCCTCATTTCCGCCTGTCCTCTCCCGGACGCCCCGGACCCATCCCAAAATTCTCAATCATAAAATCAATCGATTGATTAATTCACTCATCCGTATTAACAACTTGTCCATGAACACCGACCTCCTCCACGAACTCACGCCCAGCCGGGCGGACATGGCCAAGGCAAAACTTCTGGAAGCGGGCTTGCAGTGCTTCGCCGACCGCGGGCCCGACGGCGTGACCATCCGAGAGATCGCGCGCGTTTCGGGCCAGAACTCCGCGTCCATCGCCTACTACTTCGGCGGCAAGGAGGGCCTGTACCGCGCCGTGCTCGAGGCGGTCATGCGCTTCTTCCGCAGCCAGGTTCTCGAAGCCCGGCAGATCTGGAGCGCCCTGACCGAAAGCGAGGTCGGTCCGGACGAGGCCGCGGCTATCCTGAAGCGCATCCAGCGGGCCTTCGTCCTCGGCATCCTGACCGACGCCAAGGCCGCCCAGTTCGCCCTGCTCATGGTCCGCGAGCAGACCCAGCCCACGGCAGCATTCGAAGACCTCTACCGCGACACGGTGGAACCCCTGCACCGGATGCTCACCCACATCCTGGCCCGCATCACGGGCGACGACCCCGAATCGCCGCGCGCGGTCTTGAGGGCCCACACCTTCATCGGGCAGCTGCAGTCCTTCGTCATGGCCCGCGAGACCCTGCTGCGGCGCATGGGCTGGGACGGCTACGACGCAGCCAGGGCGGAGCAGGTGGCCGACATGCTCTCCGACAACCTCGACATCTTCGTGGCCGGCCTACAGGGCCGGACCCGTGGAGACAACGCATGAAGCGCATTATCATCGTGCTGATCCTTCTGGCGGCCGCCGGGGGCGGCTGGTACGCCTGGAACACATACTCCGCGCAGGACAAGGACGCCGCCCCGGTCTTCCACGGCAACATCGACATCCGCGAGGTCCGGCTCGGCTTCCGCGTCCCGGGCA
>CALMTS010000246.1 GCA_937872685.1 uncultured Desulfomicrobium sp. | reverse complement strand
CATGGCGCGGGCGAGTTCGTCATCCACGCCCTTGGGGTTGATGTACGCCTGCCAGGTCAAGTCCACGCCGGCCTGCGCCAGCGCTTCGCAAATGGCCAGCGCATGCCCGCGCGGATGATTGAAGGCCGAATCCACGAAGTAGAAATGCCGGCATCCGGAACGCCGGATGGCTTCGATCTCCTCCACGACCTTGGGCACGGATCTCAGGCGCATGGTGCGGCCTTCGAGATGGGGATAGACGCAGTACGAGCACGTCAGACTGCACCCACGTCGCGTCTGGATGCCTGCGAAGCCGCCCCGGCGAAGGTATGTTTTGAGGGATATCTGCGTATGATCCTGCCCGGAAAGCGTGTCCAGATCCGTGATGCCAGCGCCTGGCGTGCAGCCGCTCAGTCGGCCCGCGACGCCGGGGATGCCCGCCGGCGAACTCCCTTCAAGCAGGCAGTTCACCAGAGCCGGGCAGGCCCGTTCTCCTTCGCCGGCCACGCCCCAGTCCAGGTCGAGGGCTTCGAGGATCTCCAGCGGCGCCAGAGAGAACGCCGCGCCGCCGATGATCAGCGGGACGGAGGTCGTACGGCGGACGATGTCGACCACTTCCCTGACGGCCGGGAGGAAGCTGGTGGGAGTGGTCATGACGCAGGAATCCAGATTCCGCATGGAAAACCCGATCAGGTCGGGCCTGAAGCTCCGGATTGTTCTGCGCAGGGACATGCGGACGTTGAGTGTGACGCCCAGGTCCAGCAGCCGTGCGTTGTGTCCTGATTCTTTCAGGGCTCCGACGACCATGGCCGCGCCGATGGGAGCCGCCGGGTAGGGGAGGTTCTGGCGATTGACGGCGATGATGAGGATGTTGGCCATGCTTCCGGTCCGATGGTTTTACAGGGTGAGGAGGTCTTCGAGCAGGTTGCGGGCCGGGTTCCCGTCTTCCGGCCATGTCCTGCAGACCGCGAGGTGCAGCCGGGAGGCATGCCGGCAGGCGAAGAAGCCCAGCCCCGGAGGGTGGCAGACCATGGGCCGGTGGTAGACATGGGTGACGGCGGAGCCGAAAAAATTGAAATCCAGGATGGTGTCGAAGGCCGTGCGCCCCGTGTGCGCAAAAAAACAGGAGGCCATCTGCCCCCGCATGAGGCGGCGCATGAACAGGCTTCCTGCCGTGCGCGGGAGGTAGCGGAACAGGCCGAGCTGTTTTTCGCTGGCTTCGATCAGGCCGTGCCTGAGCGCGTCCGCGATCTGTCCTGCGATGTGGCGGGCCAGGGCATGGGGCGTCGAGTCCTCCATCTGCGCCGCTTCCGCGAGGACATAGAGAATGCTTATGGGGTTGCCCAGAACCGGGGCCGCGCTTCCCGGCGCCCTGCGTGAAACCGAGACAGGGACGACATAGCCCGCTTTTTTCTCCCCGTTCGCCATGCACCTGCCGTGGGTCTGGCGCAGCGCTCCGGCGAGGAGCAGGGCCGTTTCGCCGACGAGGGGATGGATGCCGCGGGCGCGTTGGGCGATGTGCTCGCTCTCATCCGGGCCGGCTGTGGCGTGCGCGGCCTCGAAACGGGGCCCGGCGACGGCGGGGGGCGCGGCCACGCCCCGGCCGATGCGGCTGAAGACGGGGCGCAGGGCGCGCAGGGCCTTAAGGCGCTGCCGGGGCGGGCAGTTCACGGGGGCGGACAATATTTGGCCGTCGATTCCGGCCTGCCCGGCGAGGCGGGCAAGAAGAAATTCCCCGCCCCGGGCGTCCATGAGCAGATGGTCCCAGGTCAGCCCCAGAACGGTCCCGTCGCGGCCCTCTATGACATCCAGGACAAAGGGAGGGGCTGCCGGCCTGGCAAGGGGCGTGCGCATGCGTCGGGCCAGCACGCTCCCAGCGTCGACGTTCAGGTGCCAGTTCAGGGCGGGCGGCGTCCCCGAGCTCTTCATGCTCCTGCGCGTCCAGCCCAGGCCGTCTTCGAGGACGACCCTGCAGGCCGGTTCCCCCGGCGC
>CALMTS010000245.1 GCA_937872685.1 uncultured Desulfomicrobium sp. | reverse complement strand
TGCTGATCATCGACCGCAAGGGCGCGGAAGTCTACGGGAGCGGCGGAAGCGTCGAAACCGCCGATTTCGAGGACGGCGACGCCCATCTGGTCAGCATGAGCGTGGGCTACAAATTCTGAAAAACCCTGATGCGGATCACTCCGCGTGGCGGTTCATGACCGCCACGCGGAACTCGTCGCTGCCGGCGTGCAGGATGTTGATGCAGGCGTAGTGCTGCTCCAGGCGGAACAGGTTTTCGAGCGGCATGCCCAGGATGCGGCAGAGGAGCACGCGGTTGACCCCTCCGTGGGCCACGATGGCCAGGGGCTCGTCCATCTCGGCGGTGACCGCCTCGAAAGCCGGCCAGGCCCTGCGCTGCACGTCGGCGAAGCTCTCGCCGCCCGGCGGGCGGAACCCTGCGAGGTTGCGTCCCCTGGCCTCGTAGCGGCCCGGAAAGCGCTCCCGCACCTCGTCCACGGTCAGGCCCTCCCAGGCGCCCAGGTCAATCTCGCGCAGGTCCGGCACGGTCTCGGGCACAATCCCCAGGGCCGCGCCGATGATGCCCGCGCTCTCCACACAGCGCGAAAGCGGGCTGCACAGCAGCCGCCCCACACCCCGGCCCGCAAGATGCTCCGCCACCCCCGCGATCTGCGCCCGTCCCCGCTCCGTCAGGGGCAAATCCGTCTGACCCACGAAACGGCGCGGCGAGGACTGGGTGATCTCGCCGTGGCGGATGAGATAGATTTCGCTCACGCCTGCCCCCCCTGCAGAATCCCCTCGATATCCCGCCCGCAGGCCGCCTCGGCCATGGCCTGCAGGGCCAGGGCGTTCCCCATGCGGCCGCGGATGGCCGCGCAGGCCGCCTCGTCGCAGCTGTACAGGGCCAGCTTCTCGCCGAAACGGTCGCCCACGGCCACGCGCTTGTCGCAACGCACCAGCTTGTCGGCCAGGCAGACCACCTCCTTCTCCGTCAGCACGCCCGAAGCCGGGGGCGGGACGTCGCGGTGGGCGGCCACGGCGGCCGAGAGCCCCGCCAGTCCGAAACGCGCCAGCAGCTCGCCGCCGGCGGCCTCATGCCCGGGCCAGCCCTTGGCCACATCGTGCAGCAGCGCGGCGTTGTGGAGCAGGTCCAGATCGAGATTCGCCCCATGCCGGTTCAGTTCCCCGCCCAGGCGCAGGGCCACGGCGGCCACGGCCAGACCGTGCGCCAGCCCCCGCTCGGGCATGGTCTGCGCGGCCAGGGCCAGGGCCTCGCCGCGATCTCCGATATGGAGACGGGCGGCGCGTTCCTCGAGCACCGCAAAATCATCCCTGGTGTCGGCATCAAGAAGGATGCCCCTGTCCCAGACCGGCACGTCCAGGGCGGAATGCCCTTCCAGCAGCGCCTTCAGGCCGCCCCGGCCGTCATGCGCCAGGATGGAGGGGATCAGGGAAGAAGGAATGAGCGGCGGGTGGCCGCGCTCCCCTTCGAAGACGGGAAAAGCGACCCGGCCGTCGAATTCGTCGAGGAGGGCCGTGACCGCAGCCGGCCGCACCAGCGGGATGTCCACGGGCAGAAGGAAAAAGGCGTCGTGCCCGGACATGGCGGCCGCGGCCGCGCGTACGGAGGAATACATGCCCTTCTCGTATTCCCCGTTGTGAACCGCGGGCACGCCCAGGCGCCCGGCCTCGGCCTCCACCTCGGAAGCGCGGTGCCCGGTGACGGCCAGGACGCGGCCGATGCCGGCATCCCGGAACAGCCGCACGCAGCGTTCCAGCACCGTCGTGCCGCCGAGATTCATGAGGGGCTTGAAATCGCCCATGCGCGAAGAAAATCCGGCCGCCAGGATGACTGCCCCGAAGCGTGCGCCGCCCTCCGTCATGCCGGGACTCCGGCCCGCACCCGGATCATCTCGCCGACGATGCTGACGGCGATCTCCTCGGGCGTGTCCGCGCCGATGGCCAGGCCGATGGGGCAGAAGACGCGGTCGAGGTCGGCCTGGGTGTAGCCGGACTCAAGCAGCGAACGGTACACCGCGTCGCGCTTGCTGCGGCTGCCGATCATGCCGACGTACCCGGCCCCGGTCCGCAGGGCCTGGGCCAGGACGTCGCGGTCGTGCAGGTGGCCGCGGGTGACGATGACCACGTAGTCGCCGGGGCCCAGTTCCGCCAGGCACCCGTCGAAATTCTCCAGCACCCGCACCTCGCGGGCCTCGGGATAGCGCTCCGCATTGGCGAACTCGGCGCGGTCGTCCATGACCACCACCTCGAACCCGGCGAAGGCCGCCACCTTGGCCGTGGCCAGGGCCACATGCCCGGCGCCCACGAGATGCAGCACCGTCGGCGTGACCAGCGGCTCGGCGAAGACGCGCAGGCCGCCGTCTTCGAGGCTGAAATTCTGGCGCGCCTTCGCGGCCTTGCGGGCCAGTTCCGCACCCAGCCCCCCGGGCAGCTCCGCGCCTTCCAGCCCGCCGCCGGCGGTCCACAGCGCCATGACCGGTTCCTGGTCCCCGGGCATGACCGTGACCAGCGCGGGCCGCTCGCCTGCGCCGTGCAGGGCCCTCAGCCGTTCGAAAAAACCGCGCTGCGCCGGCGTGACGCGCTGCAGGAGGACCTTGACCGCCCCGCCGCAGACCATGCCCGCGTCGGCGGCCGTGGCCGAGTTCAGGTCAAAGGAGAGAATGCGGTGCGTCTCGGCGCCCGCGAGCATCTTCACGGCCTTGGCCACGCTGGCCCCTTCCACGGGGCCGCCGCCAACGGAGCCGCGGATGCTGCCGTCGGGCAGGACCAGCATCCTGGCCCCGGATGTGCGCGGAGCCGAGCCCGAGCTTTCCACGATGCCGCAGAAAACCGCGTGCCGGTCCTGGTCCAGGGTGTCGATGAGGGTCTTCAGAATGTCGTTCATGAGGTGCTCCCGCGTTGGTCGAAAATGGTGCGTTTGACGGTGTGGGACGGCGAGAAGGCCTGCACGCGGCGCATGGGGCCCAAGGCCAGCGTCCCGATGTCCAGGGCCGCGGCCACTCCCGGGACGCGCCGCAAGGCCTGTTCCATCCTCCGTTCCAGGGACTCATGCCCCTGTCCGGCCAGGAATTCAATGCCCAGGCGATCCCTCCCGCCGTCCATGTCCAGCGCCGCGCGGTAGTCCAGCAGCCCGTCCACGCCGAACATCATGTCATCCAGTTCCTGGCTGGTCACGCGGAATCCGCCGCGCAGAATGCAGGCCCGCCGGCGCCCCGCGATATCGTAAAGCCGGGCCGTGACCCCGCCGCAGACGCAAGGTTGCGCCGTCAGCCGCGCCATGTCCCCCGTGCGGTAGCGCAGCAGCGGCATGGCCTGGCGACCGAGGGTGGTGACCACCACCTCACCCGCTTCCCCCTCGGGCAATGGTTCGCCCGACTCCGGGTCCACGATCTCCAGCAACAGGTCGGACTCGCGCAGATGGCAGCCGTCGTGGGCCGCGCACTCCACTCCCCCGCCCAGACCGGTCTCCGTGGTGCCGTAGTGCAGGAAGGTTTCGCACCCGCAGGCCTCCTCGATGCGGCGGCGCAAGGCGGGCGGAGCGTAGTCCGAACACAGGAGCATGGTGCGGACCACACCGAAAGGCAGGACTTCGGCCAGGGCCAGGAGGTGCTGCGGCAGGCCCACGACGCACGTGAATCCCCGGACCAGGCCGGCCAGTTCCTCCCGCTTTGCAGGCGGCCACAGGCCCGCGCTCCGCACCCCGCCCCCCGACAGTGCGCGGATGAGCAGGTCGCCGGTGCTGTCGGGCTGCTCGAAGGGCAGCAGCACCAGGACACGGTCCGACGGGTCGGCCAGGCTCAACATGCCGTGCAGGAAAAAATCCATGGTCCCGGCCAGGTCGTCGCGGGTGAAATGCAGGCGCTTGGGCGTGCCGGTGCTGCCGGAAGTCTGCAGGGTGACGATGCGCGCCACCTCGCCCTGGGGCACGCAGACCATGCGCTGCCCATGGGCCGCCACGTCGGCGCCGCTCATGAGGGGCAGGCGCGGCAGGTCGGCCCGTGAGCGCAAGGCATCGGGCTCGACCCCGGCCAGCCGCTCCCGGTACCAGGGGCTCCGTTCCCGGGCGCGGGCCACGGCCTCGCGCAGGGATGCCATTTGCGCCGCTTCGACCGCCCCCCGGTCCAGAAGCGACGAAAGCCCGAAACGGCGGGCCGTGAGCCCGTCCACGGTGCTGACCCTCACTCCCGCCCCCGGTGCAGAGCCCGCCCGTCACGGGCCGTCAGGTTGAAGGCACAGAAGGGCACGAGCCGCCCGTCGGGCTGGGCCACATGGATGCAGCAGCCCTGGAGGCGATCCAGGTTGAGGCTCCAGGCGTCCTGGAAAGCCATGGCCGAAATGGTGAAGGTGTGCGTCCTGGCCCGGGCCAGGAAACGGTCGAGGTCGTTGTCGGGGGGTGGGGAGGAAGAGATGCGGGGCTCCGCCCCACGCCCCGCAAGGGGCTCGGCCCCTTGACCCGTGTCAGGGTTGGAAGGGGAAGTTTCGGGCTGTGCCGGGGCGGACCACTGGCGGGCGGTGACGCCGATGGACTTCAGGGCCCCGGCCTCGGCGGGTTTGGGCGTGCAGTCGCAGGAGGCGCTGCCGAGACGAACGAGATGGCCGTCCTCGTGTGTCATGTACTTGCCCGAGAAGGAGCACAGGGCGTGCTCGCAGCCCGGAGGCAGGAAGTCCGCCGTGCGGACGATGCCGCCGCTCTGCGCCACCAGGCCGGTCATGAGCTCGGGCAGGGTGACGTGGTCCGGGACGAAATCTTCGGGATAGCGCCCGAAATAGCTCAGGGGCTGGAAGTGCACGCCGCGCACATGGGGCTGCCGTTCCAGGCCGTAGCGCACGATGTCCCAGAGCTGGTCCGTGTTCACGCCTCGCGCCACCGTGGGCACGAGGACAATGCCCAGTCCCGCGGCCGAAGCGTTCTCCACGGCCCGGTTCTTGACCTCGAAAAGATCCCGGCCCCGCAGGACGCGGAATGCATCGTCGCGAACCCCGTCGAACTGCAGAAAAATGGACGAAAGGCCGGCCTCGGCCAACACGTGCGCCAACTCCGGGTCCGCGGCCAGGCGCAGCCCGTTGGTGTTGAGCTGCACAAAGCCGAAGCCGGCGCTCTTGGCCAGCCCGACGATTTCCGGCAGATCGTCCCGCACGGTGGGCTCGCCGCCGGACAGCTGCAGGTTGCAGCCGCCCGTGCGCTTCATGACCTGGTCGAACATGCGGGCCAGAGTGGCGTGATCCGGATCCGTCCCCGCCCCGCCGCTGTCCGCGAAGCAGACCGGGCAATTCAGGTTGCAGCGCGAGGTGATCTCCACCAGGGCCGTGCAGGTCCGCTGGGCGTGGCGCGCGCACAGGCCGCAGTCGTAGGGGCACCCCCTGCCCACTGCCTCGCGCGGCCCGCCGCCGAAGGGGATCTTGGGCCTCACCCAGCCGGAAAAAGCCGGCTCCCCGCGCCAGACCACGGCCGAGAACTCGCCGTGCTCCGCGCAGCGCTTGACCATCCGCACGACGCCCCCGTCCTCGACAAGCTCGGCGCCGATGCGCTCCAGGCACTCGGGACAGACGCTCTCGACCCGGCCGACCAGCCTACTCACGCGCCTCTCCAGGGTCGATGCCGTTCTCCACGAGGATGGTCAGTACCTTGCCGTAACATTCGGACACCAGCCCGCCGCAGACGGACGCATCGGGCTTGCCGTCGGGCACGATGGCCGAACAGCTGATGCCGCCGAAACGCTCCGTGGCGTATCCCTCGAACCATTCGGCCAGCTCCGCGAGCATGAGGGGCAGCCGGTCGTTGGGTTCCTCGTCCGCCGTCCCCTTGCCCGCATAGCTGGCGATGAGGCAAGCCGCGCCCGTCAGGGCCCCGCACGCCCCCTGAGGCGACGAGAAGCCCACGCACAGCCCGGACATGGCCCGCACGAGCCCCGGGTTCTCCACGCCCTGCATCTCCAGGGCCATCTGCACGATGATCTGCGCGCAGCAGAAACCCTGCGTGTGCAGGCGCAGGATATCGAGATCGTATTCGTTCATGTCGGCCTCGGTGTGTGTTCGTTCAACAATTTTGTTTTATAGGTCCTATAGGTCGTATAGGACCTATAAAAACTATTTCCCAAAGACCCGCGCAAGCAGGAGAAACAAACCCGGCTTCGACTCCTTTGATGCCGCGCAGGCCGCGGCGGCCAAGTCCTCGTCGCCGGTCACGGCCTGCCAGAAGCCGTGCATCGAGCCGTGGCGGAAGACGAAGTCCGCCGCGGTCTTCTTCAGCAGGGGGGTGTGGTCCTCGACCACGTCGATTTCAAACCCGGCGCCGGCCATCTGCTCCATGACGGTCTGCAGGTCCGTGGCCTGGGCGAAGCAGCAGCGCAGGGGCCACTCCCCGCTCCGGTACCCGCGGGTGTAGATGTCGGACAGGGCCAGCATCCCTCCGGGCTTCAGCACCCGTGAAAACTCCGCCAGGGTGCGCTCCTTGTCCGTCAGGTTCCAGGCGCACTCGCACACGACGAGATCCAGGCTCGCGTCCGGTAGGGGCAGGGACGCCAGGTCCGCCCGCGCCACGGCATGTCCGTCCCCGCCGGCCTCCCGCAGAAAGGCGGCGCTCAGGTCCAGGCCGAAGGCCTTCGCCCCCTTCAACCGCAGCATCCCGAGAGTCGCCCCGCACCCGCACCCGGCGTCCAGCGCGAGGCTCCCCGGTTCCGGGTCGGCCAGCACCATCATGCGCCGGCTCAGGGCCTCCCCGCCGGGACGCAAGGTCCGTCCCAGGGCGGCCCTGACGGGCGAGGAGGCGTAAAGTTCACTTGTCCTCAAGAAGCTGCTCCACTTCGAGGACACGGCCCATGGCCAGGTCCTCATAGAGGTACACGAAGCCGCACTTGGGACAGACCGGCAGCTCCACGTGGAAAACGTTGCCGAGATAGTTCAGCTCGACCTTTCCGGGCGTCAGGCGCTCGCCGCAGGGCTCGCAGACCCAGTCCATGTCTTCGGGCATGAATACGAGGCTCACAGGTCACCTCCTGAAATGCGCATGCGATGGCTCCAGGCCTTGAGGATTTCGAAGCCGCCCTCCCCTTCCCGGTACTCGACCCAGAAGGTCACCTCGCCAAGCCGGGCCGCCGCAACAACGCGGCTATCCGTGCCATGCCGCAGGACGCGACCGCTCCTGGACGCGGCATAAAGCACCTGTCGCACGTCGTCCTCGAGGATGCGGCGTTCCTCCAGCAGCGCGGCCACTGGAGCGGAGATGGCGAGCCGGACATCCTCCCACGGCTGCCGCGCCCCGCGGTCCAGTCCATGGCGCCCCAACACGGCGTCCTTGAGCTGGCGCCTGTTGACGCGGCGCAGGGAGATGCCGGCAGGAGGCTCCGAGGCAGGACGGGCCAGTTCAGGAAAGAGGAGGTCGAGGATGTGCAGCACGGGCTTCCCGGTCTTGGCCAGCTGATCGCGGCACATGGCGCAGTAGGTCAGGAAGTCCGCATCGGACTGGGCCACGCGGGCCTCGGCCACCTTGCGGGCCAGGGCCGGGTTGGCGTTGTCCATGAGGCCGCCGAAGCCGCAGCATTCGGTCAACTCGCCGGACATGGCCAGGGGGGAAAGCGGCTGTCCCAGCTTGTCCAGCAGGCAGCGCACGGCGTCGCGCGTCGCGCTGTCATGCCGCGATGTGCACGGGTCGGACAGGGCCAGGGCCGGACGCGCCGCGCCAGGCGCGACGGCCTCGCCGGCCAGCAGGGTCCAGACCGAGACGGCCCCGAAGTCGGGCCGGTGCTCGCTGAACACCTTGAGGCAGGTGGAGCAGGCCGTGACGAGCTTCGGACGACCCATGCCGGCCCACAGCTTTTCCATGCCCGCCAGCAGCCCTGCGAACTCCTCCGCCCTGCCCGCCCAGTGGGCCGGGGCCGCGCAGCAGTCGAGCCAGATGCCGGTGCGGGGTTCGAGCTCCAGCAGGCGCTCGTAGAGTTTCAGGGTCTGGTCGGGCCGGATGCCGGACAGCTGGCAACCCGGAAAGAAAAGCGCCACGCTCTCGTTCGTCCCCGGGGCGTGCCGGATCAGGGCGGCCTGGCCGTCCTTGGCCGAACGCATCTCCTCCAGGGCGAACCAGTGGGCCGAGGGGGGCATGCGCTTGAGGCTCACCATCTCCCGCCTCGCGTCCAGGCACATGTCGGCCATGGAAAAATCGTTGGGGCACAGGACTTCGCACTGTCCGCACAGGGAGCAGGAGTTGATGAATGTGTTGGCCTGGCGGATGCCCTGGACAATGGCCGAGTTGTTGAACACGCGCCGCGCGTAGGATTTCGGATAGGCGCCGTGTTCGGCGAGATAGGCGCAGTGCCGCACGCACTCCAGGCACTGGCAGTCGAGGCAGCGTGAAGCCTCGCTGCGGCCCTCCTCGCGGTTGTACCCCACGGGGTCGGCCGGAATGATCCGTTTGACAGGCTCAACGCCGTCGGTCCGGGTGAAGAGCGCCGTGCGTCCGGAACGCAGCGGGACCCGGCTGGACGTCAGGGAGGCGTTTTGCAGAAAGCGGTCCATGGAAACGGCGGCCTCGCGGCCGTGGGACACGGCGCTGATGAAGCGGTGCTCGCGCCCCTCCATGCCGCCGGTGAACCAGCCCGACCGCTCCAGGGCCAGGGTGTCGGGATCGGGCGGACCGAGAAGCGCCGCCAGATCCGGAGCCAGCGTGTCATCCTGACCCACATACACGGCGTCGGCCTCATGGGCCTGGACCAGGGTCGCGTCCAGGGCCGGAACGGAGACGAACGTCACATGCAGTGTGCCGAGCCGTTCCAGTTCCTCGTCGAGGATGGACTGCGGGAGAAAGGAGTCCGGGAGTTCGCGCAACCAGCCGCCGGGCTTGACGCCCAAGTGGTACACGCTGATGGGGTACCCCTTCTTCGCCAGGTCGAAGGCCACGGTCAGGCTGCTGGGGCCTGACCCGAACACGGCCACCTTCTTGGGCCGGGCAGGCAGGCGCAGGATTTTCCCCTTGGGCCGCGTCTCACGGATGCACAGCCTCTCCAGCCCGCCGACGGCAATGGCTCCGCCGAGATTCGCGCGGACGCAGAACACCTCGCAGGGGGCCTCGCAAAGCCGTGCGGTGACGGCGGCCAGCGGCATGCTCTTCTCGAGCACGCCCCGTGCGGCGTCGAAATCGTTATCGGCCATGGCCAGGACGAAAGCTCTGGCGTCGACATTCAAGGGACAGCCGGCCCGGCACGCCGGGGGTTCCTCCTGGATGCACCTGGCTTCCCATTCCCGCAATTCCTTCTGATCCATGCCCTCTCCTTGAAATAAAAAAAGCCCTCCGGGCGCAGAAGCGCCCGGAGGGAGGTTGAACGGGTCATTATTTCTTCATCGCGGCCAGGACTTTCTCCGGCTTTGCGGGCAGGTCGCGTACGCGGGCGCCGCAGGCCTTGGCAATGGCGTTGACAACCGCACAATGCGGGGCGGTCAGGGGCATTTCGCCGACGCCGGAGGCGCCGAACGGGCCGGCCGCGCGGGGAGACTCGAAGTAGATGATCTCCATGTCGTCCGGGATGTCCTTGATGTACGGGATGCCGGCGCCGCGGATGGTGGCGTGGGCCTTCAGGTCCTCGTAGTCCTCGGTCAGGGCCAGGCCGATGCCCTGGGCCATGCCGCCGTAGATCTGGCCGTCGACGGCGGAGAAGTTGTTGACCTTGCCGATGTCGCCGCAAATGGTCATCTTCTCGACCGTGGTCTTGCCGGTGGCCACTTCAACGGCCACCTCGGCCATGAACAGGCCGTACATGTAGCAGGCGAAGGGGCTGCCCTGGCCGTTGGCGTCGCATTCCTTGGCCGGGGCCGTCCACTTGCCGTTGTAGCGCAGGGGCAGCTTCTCGGCGACCATCTCGTCGTAGGAGCGGAATCCGCCGCCGGGCTTGGACATGGCCTTGATCAGCTGTTCGCAGGCGTTGATGATGGCCTGGCCACCGACGACCTGGGAGCGGCTGCCGCCGGCGGGGCCGGTGTTCGGGGCCACGCGGGTGTCGTTCATGACCAGCCTGATCTTGTCGGGGGCGATGCCCAGGGGCTTCAGGGCCTCGTGAGCGGTGCCCAGGGTGCCGATGTCGGCGCCCTGGCCGTGATCCTGCCAGCAGTCGTAGATGGTCACGGTGCCGTCGGCCATCAGTTCGGCATCGGCGGCGGAGGAGTCGGGACCGTCGAGGCCGGCGCCGTACACGCCCAGGGCCACGCCCACACCGCGCTTGAGCTCTGCGGTGGAGGCGGCTGCGGCGCGCTTCTTGGCTTCCTCATACTTGGGACGCATGGTGTCGAACATCTCGGGCAGCGTCCAGGAATCGGGCTCCTGGCCCGTGGGGGTCGTGCAGCCGGGACGGTAGACGTTCTTGTAGCGCAGCTCGAAGGGATCCATGCCCATCTTGTCGGCCAGTTCGTCGATCAGGCTCTCGGAAGCGAACTCGGATTCGGGTCCGCCGTAACCGCGGAAGGCGGCGCCCCAGGCGTGGTTGGTGCAGACGGTGCGGCCTTCGCCGCGGATGTTGGCGATGTCGTAGCCGGCGCCGATGTACTGGGCACCGCGCACGGTCAGCAGGTCGCCGAACTCGGAGTACGGGCCGTGGTCAACGGACCAGTCGGTCTCCATGCCCAGGAACTTGCCGTCCTTGGAGGCGGCCAGGCGGACGCTGGTCCAGAACGGGGAGCGCTTGCCGGTGTAGGCCTGCTGCTGGCGGTAGTCGTAGACCAGGCTGACGGGGCGGCCGGTGGCCAGGGACGCGGCGCCGACCAGGGCTTCCAGGGTGGGGCTGAACTTGTAGCCGAAGGTGCCGCCGGCGGGGTTCTGCACCAGGTGCAGCTGGTCGGGTTCCAGGCCCAGGCCGGGGGCGATCATGTACAGGTGCAGGTGCAGGCCGATGGACTTGGAGTGGATGATCAGCTTGCCCTCGTCGTCGATGTACGCGAAGCCGCAGTCCGGCTCGATGGGCAGATGGGGCTGGCGGGAAGTGAAGTAGCTGCCTTCGGCGACCACTTCGGCCTTGTCGAAGATCGGCGCGGTCTCGCCGCCCTTGGCGATCTTCTGGATGTAGTAGACGTTGGGCGTGCCGGGATGGATCTCGATGGCGTCCTCGGCCATGGCCGCGGGGGCGCTCATGTACTCGGGCAGCTGCTCGATCTCGACCTTGACGGCCTTGGCGGCAGCCTTGGCCTGCTCCTCGGTGTCGGCGCAGACGATGGCGATGGCGTCACCGTACTGGAAGATCTTCTCGTCGCACAGGATGGGGCGGTCCCAGCCGTCGCCCTTGTTGGTCGGGAAGGTGATCAGGCCGGTGATGCGGTTCTTGCCCTTGACGTCCTTGTGGGTCACGACCTTGAACACGCCGGGCATCTTTTCGGCTTCGGTGGTGTCGATGGACAGGATCTTGGCGTGGGACACCTCGGCCTGCACCAGGGCGCAGCGCAGGGTGCCCGCGGGCATCTTCAGGGCCAGATCGGCGCCGAAGTCCAGGGTGCCGGTAACCTTGCCCATGGCCGTGGGACGGGGGTGACGGGTGCCCCACACGGAGCCGTCCTTGGGCATCTTGTACTCGAGGTCGGCCACGCTCTTCTCGCCGCGCAGGACCTTGGCGGCGTCCATGACGGCGTCCACCAGGGGCTTGTAGCCGGTGCAGCGGCAGGCGTTGCGGTGCTTCTGGAACCAGTCGCGGACGTCTTCACGGGAAGGCTTGGGATTGCTGTCCAGCAGGCCCTTGGCCGAGACGATGAAGCCCGGGGAACAGAAGCCGCACTGGGCCGCGCCGTGGAGCATCCAGGCCAGCTGCAGGGGATGCGGGTTGGCCGGGGTGCCGATGCCTTCGATGGTGGTGATGTCCGCGCCGTCGGCCACGCGTTTCATCTTGGTGGCGCAGGTGCGCACGACCTTGCCGTCCATGATGACGGAGCAGGCGCCGCACTGGCCTTCGCCGCAGCCCACCTTGGTGCCGGTCAGGCCCAGGCTCTTGCGGAGCACGTTAGCCAGGGTTTCTTCCGCGTCCACCACCAGGTTTCTGGCGATGCCATTGACCACAATTTGCTTTTTGATCATTCCGGTTCCTCCAATGACAATAATGATTTCCAAACAGATTTTGCGTCCGGTCTAGAGCTTGCCGAAGCCGCAGGCCGGGTAATGGCAACTGGGGCAGCTTTCGCACAGTCCTCCGTGTCCGAACGCGACGATATCCTTCCTCTCCAACCGCTCCCCGCTCAGCAGACGGGGCACGATCAGATCGAAAATACTGGCTTTGTAGTACATGACGCACCCGGGCAGCCCGACGACGGGCACGTCGCCCAGATAGGCGAGCATGAACATGGCTCCGGGATAGGTGGGGGCGCCGTAGGAGACGACGTCGGCGCCGGTGGCGCGGATGGCCGCAGGGGTCTGGTCGTCGGGGTCCACGCTCATGCCGCCGGTCACGGCGATGAAGTCCGCACCGCGCTCGACGAGGCCGCGGATGGCGTCAACCGTCATCTCCACCCGGTCCGAAACGAAGACCTGGTCGAGGAGGCTCGAGCCCAGGCCCTCGAATTTCTTTCTGAGCACCGGCCCGAAACCGTCCTTGATGCGGCCGGTGTAGACCTCGCTGCCCGTGGTCACCACGCCGACACGCGCGGGCTTCAGGGGCCTGACCTCGATGAGGGGCGCATGCTCCCCACAGACGCCCTCGGCCTGCTGCAGCAGTTCCTCGGGCACGGCCAGGGGGATGACCCGCGTGCCGCCGAGAACACGGCCGGCCTTGACGAACTGGCCGGTGTGGATGGTGCCGAAGGTCACGTCGGTGATGGAATTGAGGCGGAAAAGGCCCTCGACATCGATGTGCAGCACACCGTCATGGGCGGCGGTCAGAGTGGCCTTGCCCTCGGTGGGCGAACTGATGGCGATGCCCTGCCCCGCCGCGGCCCGCGCCAGGCGCAGGGCGCACTCGTCCTCATGCACGTACCCGTCGCGCGGGTCGAAGACGTACAGGTTGGCCTTGCCGATATCGAGGAGGGTCGTGATGTCGTCGGGGGTTACGATATGGCCGCGCCGGAAGGCGGGGCCCTTGGTTTCGCCGGGGATGATTCGCGTGATGTCGTGGCAGAGAACGGTGCCGACAGCTTCTTCGACGGGGATGGCTTTCATCTGTGCTTCCAACTTTTGAGTCAATCTTGATATTGTGATTTTTTTCTTATGCCAATCCAGACATATTTCAAGGCAAAAATTTTCGTCAGACACCTGTCTTGCGTCTGTGGAAAGCGCCCTGAAACAATCCGGTAAACAACGAAAAAGCCCAGATATGTCATACTCGGCATATCTTCGCTCCATAGGCAAAAAAAAGGCCAACCCGGTCAGGATGCCGAAAATTTCCTCAAATCAATCCTATTTATCTGATAATATTGGCTTTAATTGGATTCGAGTTTTCATTCAGCGTCTCAGGTGCGCGAGCGTGGTCGCCGCCGGTCACGGAACTGGGACAAATAGGGACAGTCAAATCGGAGAAAGTGGGGCAAAAAGACACAATAGTCGCTTCTCGTGATCCACGGCGCACCAGCCGCCTCCCCCGAGCGGGATTTGCGCCGCATGGAGAGGGCTTGCCCGCGGGCCCGGAACCCTTCCGACCGCCCGCAATCGGGGCGGGGAATGTGCGGGAGCCCGTTTTCACCTTGAAATATGTCTTGAAAGGCACGATACATGCTTGCCGCCGTCAACAACACCATTCAAGGAGCGCACATGAACATAGCCGTCACCGCCGCCGGGGAATCCCTGAACAGCCTGGTTTTCCGGGAGTTCGCCCGCACCCCCTTTCTGCTCATCGTGAACATGGAAACCATGGAGTGCACGGCAATCCCCCATGATCCGAAGGACGGGTCGGACCTGGCCATGGCCAGGACCATTCTCGAATACAACTGCGAAGCGGTCATCACGGGCAAGCTCGGGGAGGACGCGTTCAAGATCCTCGCGGACGAGGCGGTGACCCGCTATGCCGGGACCGGCATGACGGCCGCCTACGCCCTGGAGGCAATGGAGAACCGGGAACTGGAACTCATCCGCAATGCGGACGGTTCAAACGAGTGCGAGAGTTCGCACCACGGGCTGGAGGAGCTGCAGGTCTGCAGCGGACATCACCACTGATACCGGCCGGCGCCGCTAGAGCCCGGGGCGCAGTTCCGCCGCCGGGCGAATCGTGCGGCGCGTGGCGCAGGTCCTTTCTTCGAAGCTCTGCACCTTTTCGGCAAAAATATGCTGGGCCTGGTCCACGGCCGTTTTCTCCACGGCCGCGAACCAGGCTCTGAACTTGTCGCGGATGCGCTTGCCCTCGGGCGTCAGGTGGCATCCCCCGCGGCGGGTCCCGGCCGACTCCACGAGCACCACGCCCAGAATGTCCTCCGTGGCCCGGAGCTTCCCCCAGGCCGCTCGGTAGGACATGCCCATGGCCTCGGCCGCCTTGCGCAGGGAGCCGTGTTCCTCGATCTTGTCCAGAAGCATGACCCGGCCCATGCCGAAATACACGCTTTCCCCGGATTCCAGCCACAGATGCATACGGACGGTAGGCGTCTTCATGGTCAGCCTCACTTGCCGAACGGGCATTTGGGATAGGTGCAGCGCTTGCACTGCATGCACATGCCGCCATGCCCCAGCCGGGCCAGTTCGCGCCGCGTCGGCGAGGCGCCGGCCAGGACCCTGGGCAGCAGGATGTCCAGGCTCGTGGTCTTGAAATAGAGCGCGCAGGCCGGGACGCCGATGACGTCCACATCGCCGATGTCCGCCAGTAGCGTCATGGCCCCGGGCAGGATGGGCGTGCCGTAGCGCATGTTGTCCACCCCCGCGTCCGCAAGGCCGAGCCTGGTCACGTCGCCGGGGTCGACGGAAAGCCCGGCCGTGGTGATGATGAGCTCCGCGCCGCGGGCCAGCATGTCCTTCACGGACGCGCCGATGCGCTCCCGGTCGTCGGGCACGATGTCCGTGGCCACGACCGGACAGCCGTAGGCCTCGACCTTGGCGGTGATGATGGGGATGAAGCGGTCCTCGATCAGCCCCTGGAACACTTCCGTGCCCGTGACCAGGATGCCCACGTTGCGCTGGCGCAACGGGAGGATGCCGATCACGGGGCCGCCGGACAGCGCCCGCAGGGCGTCGGCCAGGACGTCGCGCCCGAGATAGAGCGGGATGGCCCGCGTGGCGGCGATCTGCTGCCCCTTCTCCACCACGCTGAAGGCGTGGCGCGTGGCGCACATGACCCCGGGGATGGCGTTGAATTCCTCCAGGGCGCCCTCGTCGACCTTCAGCAGGCCGCTCATTTCGGCGACCATGGTGACCTTGCCCTCCCGGGGGGCTCCCGAACAGTCCACGCCCTCGCCGGCCAGGGCGCGGGCCATGATGCGGGCCGCGTCGTCTTCGTGCACCCAGGCCTCGTCCTGCTCCCCGTCGTCGACATAGACGTCGAAGCGCCCCATGCGCTGCAGGCGGCAGACATCCCCGACGTCGAGCTGCTGCCCGCGGGCGAAGGCCGCGTCCTTGCTCTGCCCGGGGTCGATGCAGGTCATGTCGTGCAGGGCCTTGTGCCCGGCCGCCTCGGCGGCGCTCACCATCCGCAGGCGCGGCCCGTCGAAGCCCAGTTCGCGCCGGTCGTGCCCCCCGATCCAGCCGGCATAGGGCGACTCGCCCCGGCAGGAACGGCAGACGGACCCGTCGCGGGCCGGATAGGCCTGGCCGCAGGCCGGGCAGGCCGCGATGGCCCCCTTGCCCCGGCCGCCCATGAACTCGGGCCGCAGGGCGATCTCCGCCACGGAACAGATGGACGCCCCGGCCGTGCGAATCTCCTCGCGCAGCCGATCGCTGTCCTGCTCCCTCTTGGGCTTGAGCTTGAAGAGCCACTCGCGGATGGTCGGATACGGATCGAGCCTCTCCGTCTCCACGGCCACGCGCACCCCTTTGCCCGTATGCTTGTCGAACAGGGACACGGCATAGAGGCCCAGGTTGAAGATCCGCAGCCACCCGTTGCCCACGGTGCAGGGCGTGAGCATCTGCACTGCGTCGGGCAGGCACCAGGCGGTCTCGGAGATGGCGTCGAAGAGGATTCCTTCCGGGATATGGCTTCTGGCCTCGTGCACCATGAACCCGCCCAGGATCAGGCCGGGTGCGGCGTACCCGTGGAACCGGGCCGCAGCCGCGATGAATTCGTCGACGGTGTAGGGCCCGATGACAGGGCTGGCGGGACTGAGGGAAGAACCTTCGGGCTTGAACATGAACGCTCCGGGTATGGTGAAGGTGGACGTGATTTCAAAAACGTACCTACCACGTACAGACCCTCCCGCAACGCGTACGGCATGCACAACACGGCAGTTTGGCCCAGCGTCACGACAAGCCAATACTCTTAGATTAATGAATTTTTTTACAGGAAAGCCGAACCTGATCCATGGCCGCCGCAGGGATCGAAAACCCCAATCATTATGTCTTGTTTGACATCATTAAATATGACAGAACCGCTGGCGAGACGGTCGCACGACATGAACTCATTCACGGACTGGCACGGCGGATCATGGCTAAAATTAACATAATTGCTTTTAATTCCATAACATCTTCCGAAAAAACGGCCAAACGGTTCTTTTTGGATTTTTGCTGGAAAAACCACCAAAGATTCTGTCCGCAGTGCAAAAACCGCAAGCTCTACCGCCTGGCCGACGGCCGGAGGCGCTGCGGGCGGTGCGGATACACATTCCATGACTTCAGCCGCCGTTTCCTGAACCGTTGCGCATTTTCCGCGCAGCAATGGCTGTGGTTTCTGAAGCTATTTGCCCTGGATGTGCCCCCTGCGGCCGTCGCAGAGGAGATGGGCGTCTCCTACGCCACGGTCCTCAAGGCCGCGGACACGGTTCGCCGCGCCATAGTGGCCCAGGCCCTGGACGCCCCACGGCTTTACGAGGCCGGCATCTGGCCCGGCCCGGGCAACCCGCAGCCCCGAAACGAAATCGTGGACGCTCCGGTCTTCGGCATCATCGAACTCGGCGGCATGGCCATCTGCGACCTGCTGCCAGGACTCAAGGCCGAAAACCTGCTCCACTTCAAACTGAACTTCTGCCTCAAGACGGCAAGCGTCGGGCAGGTGGTCTACACCGCGCCCTACAAGCACTACATGTCCCTGGTTTCCTGCGGGCCGGGACTCCGGCCGGCGCGGTACATCAGACACGAGGACAGGCGTCTCCCCGTGGAAGCCTCCCAGTTCTGGTCCTTCGCCAAGCAACGCCTGCGCCTGCTGCGCGGCGTGCCCGCCTCCCACTTCCCTCTCTACCTCAAAGAATGCGAACTGCGTTTCAACAGCCGGCACGATGACCTCATCCCGGTCCTGTCCCAGGCCCTGTGCGCCTTCGTACCGCAAATCCCGCAGCGCTGAGCGCCCCCCGGTCGTCACGGACATGAAAGACCCGTGCCGCCATTCCCACGACATAAGTACGTATTCCGCAATAAAGCTACGCAATATTCCCATTGTGTAGCTGAGCGACAACTTGATACAATTGCATCAAAAAAATTCCGATCATGCTTATAAAATAAGATTTTTGCCGTCCCATAGATACGTATATATGAGAACATATCGCCATTTATCTCTTGAAAATATCATCATATCTTGAAAAAAATGAAATAAATTTCATATTCACTTCATACAAAAATTCACGTCTCTGAGGTGCATAATGTCCACGTTGAACAATTCGATTCCTAATTTTTTCAATAAGGAAAAATCAAAATCAATCATAAAGACATATCAAGAAATTCATAATGATCCTGATCACGATGATGGAATTCGTTACATTGTAATCGACGAACCAAGTGATGGATGGATTAACGCGCTATCCTCATCTGGAATAATATCTCTGTGCGAATACACTAAAGTACAGTTGCTGAGAAAATCAAATGGACGGGTTCACTTCAAAATACTTGATGGGCACATAATGCCAGGACACGAAGCCATAATCACCGAATACGAAGCATCAAAATATATGAAGAGAACTACAAGACATCAAGGAATACATATTGTTGTTGAAAATACTAAAAATCGTGAAAAATTCTATTCTTCTGTAAGAGAAAAAGAATTTATTCAACACATAGGAATAATACAGTACAATAATATAGCAATAAAGTGCTCGCTCATAACTGAAGGCAATCAAAATATCAAAACACTTCCGCCTGGAGAATACGACATACTAGCTCCTTCACAACCATATTCAAGCATGAAAATAGAAAATTACAGGATCGACTCAGATAAAGGCCAATTCGAACGCGTCTGGTTCAGCATCGATAATGCACAAAGTGGACGACATCTTCATATGGGCCACGTATCAAGAGGCAGTCTGACCGTTCTTGATATCAATGCGTGGGAATCGTTGTACAAGGAACTTATCCGCAACAGGATCGACGGCAACGACACAGGCGAAGTTGGTGGGGGAAAATACATCGGGAAGATTACTCTGAAATGAAGACGGCCGCCGGCGGACTCGCCCAGTCCACCGACGGCCTTGCTGAGGAGGAGGCCAGAAATGTTCAGGAAGCCTTGGCCTGCGTTTCCGCAAAACCCATGGCCGTCCACGGCGCCGGGGAAATCGGCGTGTATCCCCTGCTCTGTGCCGCGGCATCCAGGTGCACCGAGTTCAAAGCCGCCAGGTCGAAATCGACGGCATCGAAACGCTCCACCAGATCCAGGCAGGGCAGGTACTGTTTGCAGCTCTCACAGGCGTATATGTATTCGCGCGGCGAGTCCGGCAGGGCCAGACGCGTCAGGGTCTCGTGATCCTGGTTTCCGCAACCGGCGCAGACCAGGCGCATGAAGCGCCAGCGGTGCGTACAGACCGGACAGTGGTGCCACAGCTCGCCGCCCTTGGAGACGAGAAATTCCGAAGGCTCCGGGTGATTCTCGAGCAGGGCGATGTCGGGGTCCGCCCCGCAGACCGGGCAGTGGGCGCGGCGCCACAACTCCACAGGCGCAAGGGCCGTCAGGGCCGGACGGACGGACGCGATGCACGGCCCGTAGGCGACGCGCAGCGACATCAGCAGAAAATCAGGACTCACGGCCGCTTTGGCCGCCGCCTGCTCCAAGGCTTCGGCATCGCCATGCACGACGGCCCGCAGGCACAGGGAAACCCAGGTCCGGTCCTTGTCCGCCTTGGCCGTCAGGGTGGCGAGGCCTTCGGCAAGCGCCGGGAAAATCACGCCAAGCACGGGCCACACGCCCGAGGCCGACTGCTTGAATACAGGCGCGAAGACTTCGGCATCCACGAAGCTGACCAGTGGCTCCCCGCCCAGGAACGCTTCCTCCCCGATGACGAGTCCGCCGAGATCGACAGGCGCCAAGGCGGCGCTCTCCTCGGCCTGACGTTTCAGGAGAAGGCCGAAGCGATCGATGATTTCGCGGAATGGTTCGAGAACTTTCGTAGTGGCGTCCTGGCCCGGATTGGCCTGTTTTCCGGTATTCGACATGTCCGCTCCTTGGAAAGGGCCCGCCGGACAGTCCGGCGGGCCGTGTTGATGTACGTGTTAACCCAGGATGTTGCGCAGAGGTTTGGCCAGACCCGCCAGGAAGTCCGCCCGGTTCAGGGGCTTCAGCTCGCGGCGGGCGTACTTGTGGTACATCTCGCGCGGCTGGCTGACGAGGTAGATGACCGACAGGTCTTCCATGTCCAGCACTTCTGCCTTGGGGTAGTCCTTCTTGACCGTGGCCAGGCGCTCCTCGGCCAGCTTGAGCATGTCGGCGCGGTCGCCGAAGTTCATGGTCCCGGTGCAGCAGGTCTTGACGCACATGGGGACAAGCCCGGCCTGCACGCGATCGATGCACATGTCGCACTTGGTCAGCATGCCGGTCTTCTCGTTGCGGCGGGGGACGTTGTAGGGACAGGCGTCGATGATCTCGTCGCACTGTTCCTTGGTCAGTTCCTTGGTCTTCTCCGTGCAGATCACGATGCCCGTGGCCTCGTCGATGACAATGGCGCCGTCCACGTAGGCGTCGGCCGCGGCCTTGCAGCCGGGCTGCAGGCAATGGCGGCACTGCTCCGGAAAGAAGAGCCACTCGACGCGGCCGTCGATCCTGTGCTCGGAGAAACGGACCAGTTTGAAGTTGTTGGGGGTCAGTTCCGGCGGATTCTGATGCGTGCCGGTCTGCTTGGTGGGCACGGCCTCGTGATCATGCCACTGTTTGCACGCCACCTGACAGCCACGGCAAGCCGTGCAGCGGGTGGTATCGATGAAGATGCTCTTCGCCATGATGTTCCTCCCTGCTTAGATGGCCAGTTCCGTGACCTTGTCGGCCTTGCGGATATTCACCAGAGACGCCTTGTACTCGGGAATGGTGGTGTTGGGGTCGCCCACCGAAGGAGTCAGACGGTTGGTGGCGTCGCCGCAGCCGGGGGTGGTCCAGCCAAAGCAGAAGGGCATGCCGATGAGGTGGACGGTCTTGCCTTCCACCTGGAACGGCACGATGCGCACCGTGACCATGGCGATGGCCTCGACCTTGCCGCGGATACTCTCCACGACCACCGGGTCGCCGTTCTTGATGCCCTTTTCCGCGGCCAGCTCGTGGCTCATTTCCACATACAGCTGCGGTTCGGCTTCGAGCAGGTACGGCGTGTTGCGGGTGTCGCCGCCGCCGCACCAATGTTCGGTCAGGCTGTAGGTGGTCAGCACGATGGGGTACTTCGGATCCGCGTTCTTGGCCAGCAGGTCCATGTCGGCCTTGGCCACCTTCATGCAGGGGTTGTTCATCTGCTTGGAGAAGGGGTTCTTGGCCAGAGGCGTTTCCGCGGGCTCGTAGTGTTCCGGGAACGGTCCGTCCACACGGCCGGGGCCGAAGATCTGGCCGTGGCCTTCCGCCTGCATGATGAAGGGGTACGTGCCCTTTTCCTCGATCATGGGCGGCGCTCCGCCGTCCGGCACGTCGCCGATCCACTTGCCGCCTTCCCACAGGATGACGGGCAGTTCCGGGTTGAAGGGTTTGCCCGTCGGGTCGACCGAGGCGCGGTTGTAGAGGATGCGGCGGTTGACCGGCCAGGCCCAGGTGTAGCTCGGGAACAGGCCGAGTTTGGCCTGCATCGGCGTCTGGGTCAGTTCGCGGCGTTTGGTCAGGTTCTTGCCCGCCTCGGGGTAGGCGCCGCAATACAGCCAGTTCAGGCTGGTGGTGGAGCCGTCGGCCTGCAAGGCCGGGAAACCGGGGACATGGTCGCCCTTCTTGTAGGTCTTGTCCTTGATGGTCACGTCGCGGGTGAAGACGCCGTTGATCAGCGCGGCCATCTGGTCGGCATCATACTTCTCGGGCCACCAGTGACTGAGGACGCCTTCGGCGAAGGTGCCCTTATCCTTGGCATACAGGGCCTGCACGCGCTTGAATATCTCGACCAGCATCCAGCCCATGGACTTGCTCTCGCCCAGGGGCTCGTAGCCCTTGTGGTGCCACTGGTGCCAGCGGCCGGAATTGGAGGTCGTACCGTCCTTCTCGCCGCGCTGGCAGGAAGGCAGGACGAAGACCTCGGTCTTGATCTTTTTCGGGTCAAGCCCGGGCTGACGCCAGAAGGACGCCGTCTCGGTGTCGTGGACCTCGCCCATGACCAGCCAGTCCAGGGTCTGCAGGGCTTTGCGGATCTTGAGGGTGTTGGGCATGCTCACGGCCGGGTTGTGGCCGAAGATCATGCCGCCGCGCATCTTGCCATGGTACATGCGGTCGAACATGAACATGGTCGAATAGTCTACACCCGCGTCGCACTTGGGCAGCAGGCCGTAGCCGAATTCGTTCTCGGGCGTGGCGTTGTCGCCGAACCAGCCCTTGAGGAGGCTGACCACGTACTTGGGCCGGTTGCCCCACCAGTTGACGCTCTTGGGGTCGTTGGTCTTGGGCGTGGTGGCTTTGAGGTATTCTTCGAGGGTCGGCCAGGCGGTCGTGGGCACGGCATGGTAGCCGGGCAGGATGTGCCACAGGATGGCATGGTCCGTGGACCCCTGGACGTTGGGCTCGCCGCGCAGGGCGTTGACGCCGCCGCCGGCCACACCGATGTTGCCCAGCAGGAGCTGGAGCATGCAGCCCAGGCGGATGTTCTGGCAGCCCACGGAGTGCTGGGTCCAACCCAGGGCGTACATGATGGTGCCGGCCTTTTCGGGCTTGCCCGTGGCGGCGAAGGCTTCGTACACCTTGAGCAGGTTGTCCTTGGACACGCCGGTGACCGAGGAAACCGTGTCGAGGTTGTAGCGGTCGTAGTGCTTCTTCAGCTGCTGGTACACGCAGCGCGGATCCTTAAGGGTCTTGTCGCGCTTGGGCGAACCCTTGTCGTCCTTGGCGAAGGCCCACTTCTTGCGGTCGTACGTGCCCGTGGCCGGGTCGAAACCGGAGAACATGCCGTCCTCGAACGTGTAGTCGTCGCCGAGGATGAAGGAAGCGTTGGTGTACTCGGTGACGTACTCCTTCTGGATGAGGTCATTTTCCAGGATATACTTCACCATGCCGCCCAGGAAGGCGATGTCGGTTCCGCTTCTGAGCGGAACGTGAAAACTGCTGCGGGCCGAGGTGCGCGAGAACTTGGGATCCACGTGGATCACCTTGGCGCCCTTGTCCTTGGCCTTCAAAACCCATTTGAAAGAAATGGGGTGGTGTTCGGCAGCATTGCTGCCCATGATCAGAATGGCATTGGCGTTCTTGATGTCGATCCAATGCTGGGTCATAGCACCGCGTCCAAACGACTCTCCCAGAGCCGCTACAGTGGGGCTGTGTCAGACCCGGGCCTGATGGTCCATGTGCACGCCGCCCAGGGCGCGACACATCTGGTGCGCCAGTGCGCACTCCTCGTTGTCCATCTGGGAGGTGCCGAGCTGGAAATAGGATTCCCAGCGGTTGACGACCTGCCCTTTCTCGTTCTTGAAGATGAAATCCTTGTCGCGGGTTTCCTTGACCTTGTTCGCGATGCGGTCCAGGACCCAATCCCAGCTCTTTTCTTCCCATTTGTCGGCGCCGGGGGCGCGATACCTGGGCTTCAGGATGCGGTGGTCGCTGACGTGCATGGCGTAGTACGCAGCACCCTTGGCGCACAGCGCGCCTTCGCTGATCGGGTAGTCGGGGTTGCCCTCGGAACTGACGAGCTTCCCGTCCTTGACGTGCATGATGATCTCACATCCGCAGGAGCAGAAGGCGCAGGTCGAGATGACCTCCTTGGCTCCCTCGATCTTCAGGGCCTTCGCGTAGGCGTAGGCGGGCTTCAGATCGAACCCCAGTTGCCCCAGGGACATGGCGGCAACGCCAGCCCCGGTGATTTTCATGAACCCTCGCCGTGAAAACGTAGCCATCAAAACCTCCATGGTTTCCAGTTTCCGCACCCTTCACTCCCTCTTCACAAAGTGGGTAGCGGGTGCGGAGCTGATGGCTACATAGCACTTCAATCAATATTTTCAATATGTTATAAAAAACACATATGACATTCTTTTTGATTCCGGGGGCGAGATTCCATGATTATCCGTCATGCGGGGCGCGGTCGGCGGAATGGACGTTGGTTAGCTGGCAGGGCATAGGAATTTTCCAGGAGACATCATTCAAATTTGTGACATGTCTCCGTTGCCCCTTACAATTATGTAGGGCACAGAAAGGGCTCGACGGACAAAGACTGCAGGTTTGCCGGTCACGCTTTTTTGAACTTCCGTGACCGGCTTGAAGACAAGAGGGCGGGAAGCCTAGTGATCGGAGCATCGAGGTGCGCGACGGCCGGCACACCTGCCTCGCGGCCCGCCCGTCTTGCGGCCCGATTGTTGCTCTGGAGTGTCAACCAGCCATGGCGGAACACCGCCCAAACATTCGCCGACGGAACAACCGGATGGACACGACCTTTCTCTTCCCTGTGCAGCTCAGCCTGCGCGTGGCAACCCTGGCCACCCTGTCCTCCCTGACCTTCGGGGTGCTCGCGGGCTGGGTCTTCCACCGCTACCGCTTCCCGGGCAAGGAGCTGCTCGACTCCATCCTGAGCCTGCCCATGGTCCTGCCGCCCACGGTGCTGGGCTACTACCTGATCGTTCTGCTGGGCCGGAAAGGGTTCGTTGGGCACTGGCTGGAGGAAACCTTCGGCGTGACGCTCATCTTCACCTGGCAGGGCGCCGTCATCGCGGCCGCAGTGGTTTCCTTCCCGCTCATCTTCAAGTCCGCCCGCGCGGCTCTGGACGCGGTGGAGCGCAAGTACGAGGACGCGGCCCGGACCATGGGATACCCCGAATGGCGGGTGTTCCTGCGTGTCTGCCTGCCCCTGGCCGGACGCGGCATCCTGGCCGGGACCATGCTGGCCTTCGCCCGGGCCATGGGCGAGTTCGGGGCCACGCTCATGATCGCCGGCAACCTGCCGGGCCGCACCCAGACCCTGTCCCTGGCCGTGTACAGCGCCACCCAGGCCGGCCAGGACGACCTGGCCGCGCAACTCGTGCTGCTCATCTCCGTGCTGTGCACCCTCGTCCTGTGGGTCTCGGGACGCCTTCTGACGCCCAGGTGGCAGGCCTGACCATGTTCATGATCGGCCGGACATCCGGCTCCCCGTCCGGGGCACCCATGCACGCACAGACCCCATCGGCCCGGACCATCTCCTGCGACATCGACACGCGCGTGACCGCGCCCGGCGCAGAATTCCGCCTGCGGGCCCGCTTCGAGGCGCCCGGGCGGCGCATCGCCCTCTTCGGCCCCTCGGGCTCGGGCAAAAGCCTGACGCTCCTGGCCCTGGCCGGTCTGCTCAAACCCCACGCCGGGCGCATAGCGGTGCGGGACAAGGTCTTCTTCGACGCCGCCGCCGGCGTGAACGTCCCGGCCCGCAAACGCAACGTCGGCATGCTCTTTCAGGACTATGCCCTGTTCCCGCACCTGACCGTGCGCGACAACGTGTCCTTCGGCCTGAAGCCCGTCTTCGGCCCCCTGCGGCCGGCGCACCGCGAGCGCGTGGACGAGTTGCTGGAACTGTGCGGTCTGGCCGCCCTGGCCGGCCAGCGCCCCGCCCAGATTTCCGGCGGCCAGCGCCAGCGCACGGCCCTGGCCCGGGCGCTGGCCACGGGGCCGGACCTGCTCCTGCTGGACGAACCCTTCACCGCCCTGGACCAGCCCCTGCGCGAGAAGATGCGCGCCGAACTCTTCGCCATCCTCGAGCGCTTCGACCTGCCCATGGTCATGGTCAGCCACGACCTCGACGACGTGGAGCACTTCGCCCAGACCCTGGTGGCCTTCGGCCAGGGGCGGGTGCTGGACGTCGTGGCCTACGAGGACAGGCGCCGCACGGAAACGGCCCGCCAGATCCTCGACCCCCTCTTCCAGGCGGCGCAGTCGCCGGACTGATCACGCTTTCCCGCCCTTCCGTGACCCTGTTGCCCGACGTTTCTTTTTCCCTTTAATCAGAGGGAAATCATGGCACGCCCCACGCCGCCCCGGCGCGCGGGACGGCAAACACCGGAGCATCGCATGGGTCTCAGCCTCAATCTCCGCAAGCGTCTGCCCCACTTCGACCTGCGCCTCGACCTGACCTGCGCCAGGGGAAGCCTGACGGCCATCGTCGGCCCGTCCGGTGCTGGAAAAAGCACCCTCATCCGACTCGTCGCCGGTCTGGACGCGCCGGACTGGGGGCGCATCGAACTGGGCGGCAGGGTGCTCTTCGACAAGGCCGCCGGGACCGACGTGCCGACCCGCAGGCGGCGCGTCGGCATGGTCTTCCAGGACTACCCCCTCTTCTCCCACCTGACCGTGGAAAAGAACGTGGCCTTCTCCTGCCCCGACACGGCACGGGTCGCAGCGCTGCTGGACCGTTTCGGCATCCGCAACCTCGCCCGGCGCAGGCCCGACGACATCTCCGGCGGCGAACGTCAGCGCGCGGCCATGTGCCAGGCCCTGGCCAGCGCCCCCGACGTCCTGCTGCTGGACGAACCCTTTTCGGCCCTGGATGCCCCAACCCGGGCAGACCTGCGCCGTGAACTCCTGCACCAGACCAGGAACCTGGGCATCCCCGTCCTGCTCGTCACCCACGACCTGCACGAAGCCTCGGTTCTCGGCGACTCCATCTTTCCCATGGCCGACGGCCGCCACGATGCCGAATGGCTCAAGGGGGCCATTTCCGGGGCACGGCATGCCGCCGCCCATCTCTCAACCTGCGTCTGCGCATAAGGATCCGGCATGAAAAAAACGTTCTTCACCCTCCTTTTCACCTTCCTCGCCCTCCCCGCCCTGGCCGGCTCCCTGCTCGTCGCTTCCGGGGCCGGCTACAAGACCGTCGTCGAAGCCCTGGCCGATGCGTATTCCACGCAGTCGGGAACGACCGTCGAACGCATCTACGGCAACATGGGGCAGATCATCGGTCAGGCCAAGACCAGCGGCAAGGTGGATCTGCTCATCGGCGAGGAAGGATTCCTGCGCGCCTCCGACCTGCCCCTGGCTGAAAGCACGCCCCTCGGCAAAGGGCGCCTTGTCCTGGCCTGGCCCAAGGGCAAGGACGAACCTGCCGACCTGAAGGCTTCCGCCGTTGCGCGCATCGCCCTGCCCGACCCCGAACGGGCCATCTACGGCAAGGCAGCCGCGGAATACCTGGAAAACAGCGGGCTGCACGATCCCCTCAAGGACAAGCTCGTGGTCGTCGGCACGGTCCCCCAGGTCTTCGCCTACCTGGCCACGGGCGAAGTGGACGCCGGGTTCATGAACCTGACCCAGGCCGTGGCGGCCGCCGACAAGATAGGCGGCTTCCGGGAAATGGACGAAAAGCTCTACAAGCCCATCGCCATCGCCTGCATCCGCCTGGAGACCGCCCCGTCTGCCGATGCCGCCCGGAAGTTCGCGGAATTTCTCGGGACCGACGCCGCCAGGGCCATCATCAGCGCCCACGGCCTGTGAGCATGACGGAACTGCTGACAGACGCCAGAACCATCGGGCCGCTGCTGCTGACCCTGAAGGTCCTGGCCTTCGCCGGAACCATCCTGCTCCCGGCCGGGGTGCTCCTGGCCTGGTACCTGAGCGGCAGGCCCTCGCCCGTCCGCTCCGCGGTCGATTTTCTGGTGGCCGTGCCCTTGGTCTTCCCGCCCATCGCCACGGGATTCATCCTGCTCATGCTCCTGGGCCGCCACGGGCCTCTGGCCTCCGTCATGCCCGTCGACGTCGTCTTCGCCTTTCCCGGGCTGGTGCTGGCGTCCGTCGTTTCTGGCCTGCCCCTGCTGGTCAAACCCGTGGAGGCGGCCCTGCGCAGCCAGGGCAGACGCCTCTCGGAAGTGGCCGCCGTCCTCGGCAAGACCCCCTGGCAGACCTTCCGCCTGGTCCTGCTCCCGGCCATCCGCAGGCCGGTGCTGGCCGGCTGGCTGCTGGCCCTGTGCCGGTCCATGGGCGAGGTCGGCGTGACGCTGATGCTCGGCGGCAACATCATCGGCAGGACCAACACGCTCTCCCTTGAAATCTACAACTGCGTCTTTACGGGCGAACTCGGGCGCGCCATGATCCTCTGCGGCATCATCGCCACGCTTTCCGGCGCGATGCTCTTCACGCTCAAGCGCCTGTCCGCCATCTGAAACACACGGAGAACCGCATGAACACTCTCGAAAAAGTCCGCGCGCGGGCCGTCGCCATCTGGGAAGAGGCGGGCCTCATGGACGAGCGCATCGAGGTCACGGCCGCGCCCCTGACCGTCGAACAGGCCATCGGCAAGCCCGAAGGCCACGACTTCCCCATCCAGAAAGGCAAGGAAAAACTCATGGAAGCCCGCTTCAAGGGCGCCAGGGGACAGGCCTTCACCGACACCTACGGCAACTACCGCGGCAAGCTGTCCGACATCTCCCGGCTGGACCTGACGGACGCCCGGTCCAAGGCCGTCTTCGTGGCCACCCTGAACGCCGTCATGCGCAGCCTGGACCGGGCCGAAGGCACCATCCACTGCAAGGACGCCGGCCCGGCCGAATGCGCGAGCCGCATCGCCGCGCACATCAGGGAGAAACACGGCAGCCCCAAAATCGGCATGGCCGGATACCAGCCAGCCATGATCAAGGCCCTGAGCGGGGAATTCGAGATGCGCGTCCTGGACCTGGACCCCGACAACATCGGGCAGGTCCGGCACGGCGTCCGCATCGAAGGCGGCGAAGCCACGGAGGACGTCCTGGCCTGGGCCGGCCTGCTGCTGGTCACGGGCACGACCCTGGCCAACGGAAGCATCGACCTGTTCCTGACGGGAAAACCGATCGTCTTCTACGGCACGACCATTGCCGGAGCGGCGGAATTGATGGGATGGGAACGCTATTGCCCGTGTGGATCGTAATACGGATCAGATATATCGAAAAATTACGCTGAAACATCTTGTCACTTGTTTACAAACTTTCGTGACACTATGGACCGATAACAAAAAACATGCGCATGTGGATCGCAAAACAACCAAAAGGAGATTCACATGCGCGCTTTTTTCCTGACACTGCTTTTCCTTCTCGCTTTCTGCACGGCACATGCTCACGCCGCCAATGCCACACAACCCAAGCCACTCCCGCCTGTAACCTTCCAGGATGGCGTGGTGTTCGAGCCCATGCAGTTCGCCGCGATCGCAGGCTATGCCCATGCGGACCAGAACGACATCCACACAGGGTGCTCGGAGGACGACCCCGGCTACGGCAAGCGCCGCCGCACCTCCAATGCCGGCCAGCTGACCCTGCGCGCCGGCCTCTTCAAAAATTTCGAGGCCATGCTGACGGCCACGGTCTGGTACAAGAAACTTGAGCGCAGGAACGCCAAGGGCGTGACCGACATCGACGACGTCAAAGGGCTCGGCGACCTGATGGTCATGGGCCGTTATCAGCTCCTCTCCCAGAAGAACGGCGATCCCCTGTCCCTGGCCATGGGACTGGGCCTGGAAATCCCCACCGGCGACTGCGACAACCGGAACACCTTCGGCCCGCAGCCGTACATGGGGCCTTTCCTGCAACTGGGCACAGGGTCGTGGAACCCCAAGGCCACCGTTTCCGCAACGCGCGTCTTCGGCCGTTCCCGCATCGACGGCCAGCTCACGTACACCATCAACACCGAGGGCGAACACGATCTGGAGAAGGGAGACCTGTTCCAGTACAATCTGGGCTACGGCTATGCGTTGACCCCGTACATCACCGCCGGCCTGGCCCTGAACGGCCTGCACCAGGAGAAAAACACGCAACAGCTCTCCCCGGGCGTGACCGGACGGGACGTCAATTCAGGCTGCACCAGGGTTTTCCTGGCTCCCGAGATCAGCTACCGGATCCCGCAACTGAACACGACCCTGGGCGTGGCCGTACCCGTGTCCCTCTACACGGACATGGAGGGGAGCCAACCGGCCGAGGATTTCCGGATCGTGGCCAAACTGTCGGTAAAATTCTGAAAGAAAAGGGCCCGGGACGAACACCTTCGCCCCGGGCCCACACACGAAGGGAAACCAAAAAGGTCATTCCAGGGCCAGGATGACGGAAAACGCCTTGACCATGGCGCAGATGTCATCGCCGACCTTGAGGTCGAGCTTGTTCACGGATTCGTCGGTGATGAGCGAGGTGATCTTGGTGCCGTCGGCCAGGTCCACCACCACCTCGGCCGCGATCTGACCCGTGTTCACGGCCGAAATCCTGCCGCAGAACTTGTTGCGCGCGCTGGTCTTGAACATGGAGTCTTCCTTGACCAGCACGACCCAGGGCGCCTTGACCGTGGCGATGACCGTCATGCCCATGGCCAGCCTCAGATTCTCGAAACTTTCCTTGGTGATGACGGAGACCACCTTGAGCCCCGTGGCCGTGGTCACTTCCACCTCGCTCAGGATGGTCCCCTCGCGGATGGCGCTGATCTGGCCGACGAACATGTTGCGGGCGGAAGTCTTCATCTTTCGTTCCTCGTAGATGTAGTGGTTCATGATGCGCAGGGTGTCGGCATCGGAGAAGCTGACATACTGGGAGGACGGCCCCTGCTGCCCGAGCATGGCGTCCACGACCACGAGCGGGACGCCGCCGCGCAGCAGTTCCACGGCGCGGGAATGGCGCAGCACCCGCGGGTTCAGCAGCTCGCGCGGGATGTCCGTGCCCTTGCCGCGTTCGGAAAAAATCCGGCGCACATACCCCTGATCCAGGCGGAAAACCTGCCCGCGAAGCTCCAGGCTCATGGGAGCGTCGAAGAAAAGCCGCAGACTGTCCACGACCTCGGGCGGCAAGGGAACCTCGCGCGGCGAGTCGCCGCCGACGCGCACCACACCCCGGGCCAGATCGAAGTCCGAGCGGTCGTCCAGTTCGAGGGCCTCGCCCAGACGCATTCCCGTGGAGCGCAACAGCAGGAAAAGCAGCCACATGCGCGTGCGGGACTGACGGGAACGCTCGTCCCGTGCGTCATGCAGCCAGCATCTGAAGGCGTCCGTCAAGGTCTCGATCTGGGCCGCGCCCAGGTATTTCACGGAATCCGGCACCTGAAACATCCGGGCAGCCTTGGGCGCACGCCCCGGCCGTGGCGCCGACAATCCCCGCTTCCTGATCTCCTCCTGGGCTGAAGCGGCCAGTCTGGCCAATGTATTCGGATCGAGCTGGTCCAATTTCTGCATATCCACAACTGGCAATACGCCGTCCAATGTCATGCACTCCTCCTTTATGAACCGATGCACGATATGTAATGTCCTGATCAATGCAGTCACGCTTTACCGTGCATGCGTGACCACATTGCCAAACGGGCGCAGCCGAGGCCAGAGGAAAATCAACAACAAACCCATCAAGGAGTTCATATGAAATCGAAACTGCTTCATACAATTTTGTCGCTCTTCCTCGTCCTCGCTTCCACCCCGGCCATGGCCGGCGACCTCCTCGTCTCGGCCGCGGCCAGCCTGACCAATGCCTTCAAGGAGATGAAGGAGCCTTTCGAGAAGGCTCATCCCGGCACGACCCTGGTCTTCAACTTCGCAGCCTCGGGTGCGCTGCTCAAGCAGATGGAGCAGGGAGCTCCCGTGGACGTCTTCGCCTCGGCCGACCAGGCAACCATGGACAAGGCCGGGCAGCTCATCGACGAGCCCACCCGCGTCGATTTCGCGGGCAATGCCCTGGTGATGGTCGTTCCCGCCGAAGGAGGCCTGCCCCTGACCGCTCCCGAAGAGCTCAAGGGCGACCAGGTCAAGCTCGTCGCCATCGGCAACCCGGACTCGGTCCCCGCCGGCCGCTACGCCAAGGGCGCCCTGGAAGCCGCGGGCCTGTACGACCCCCTGACACCCAAGTTCGTCCTGGCCGAGAGCGTGCGCCAGGCCCTCGACTACGTGGCCCGCGGCGAGGTCCAGGCCGGTTTCGTCTACGCCACGGACGCGGCCCTGCGCGCCGACAAGGTCAAGGTCGCGGCCGAGGTCGCCGGCCACAAGCCCATCAGCTACCCCATCGCATTGCTCAAGGACTCCAAGAGCAAGGAGATGGGCCAGACCTTCATCGATTTCATCAAGGGGGAAGAGGGACAGGCCATCCTGGCCAGGTTCGGATTCAAGAAGCCGTAACCGCGTCTCGCCCGAAAAGAAAAAGGCATGGGTCCCGATAAGGGAGCCATGCCTTTTTCTGTTACGACAGGCTTTGGACGGTTCCGCTACACTTTGAATTTCTTGACCAGACTCTCCAGCGCCGCGGCCAGATGGGAGAGATTCTCGGAACTGCGCTTCAGCTCCGTGCTGCTGACCGAGATATGGCCCGAAGCGTCGCTGACCTGCACGATATCCTTGGCGATCTCGCCCGTGACCTGGGAAGCCTGGGCCACATTCTCGTTGACCTCCTGGATGCCGATCGAGGCCTGGCCGACGTTTTCGGCGATCTCGCGGGTGGCGGCGGACTGCTGCTCCACGGCGGCGGCGATGGTGGACACGAAGGAGCTGACCTCCTCGATAACATGCATGACCTGCCCGATCTCCTCGATGGTCGCGGACGTGGAGCCCTGGATGCCGGCGATGCGGTCCCGGATCTCGTCCGTGGCGGCGGCGGTCTGGTTGGCCAGTTCCTTGATCTCGTTGGCCACGACGGCAAAGCCGCGCCCGGCCTCGCCGGCCCGGGCCGCCTCGATGGTGGCGTTCAGGGCCAGCAGGTTGGTCTGGGAGGAGATGGCCGTGATGGTTTCGGTGACCTTGCCGATCTCCCGGGCCGCCGCACCGAGCTGATCCACGCGCTCGGAGGCCGAGGCGGCCTTGGACACGGCGCGCTGGGTGACCTCGCGGGTCTTGTCCGTGTTGCCGGCGATCTCGTGGATGGTGGCGCTCATCTCCTCGGCCGCGGTGGCCACGGTGCCGACGTTGGTGGATGCCTGCTCCATGGCCGCGGCCACGGTGTTCATGTTGGCGTTCATCTCCTCCGAAGCGGTGGCCACGGTGTTGGACTTGGCGGACAGGTCCCCGGCGTTCCTCAGCAGGCCGTCGGACATGTTCTCCAGTTCGGCCGAGGAGCCGAGCAGCACCTTGGCCCTCTCGGAGATATCCCTGACAATGGTGCGCAGGTTCGACGCCATGTGGTTGAGGTCCACCTGGATCTGCCCGAACTCGTCGCGCCTGCTGACCTGAATCTCCCCGGTCATGTCGCCGGAAGCGATCCGCTCCAGGAACACGCCTGCTTCCTTCAGGGGCTTCAGCACGCTGGCCTTGACCTGCAGCCAGCCCATCAGGGCCAGGAGCACCAGAACTCCGGCAGTCCAGCTGCCCACGTTCAGGGCGGCGGACGTCACGGCCGCGTTGGCCTCCGCCAGGGAGGAGACGATGACGAAGGCGCCGTGCACCTCGCCCGCCTTCCAGCCTTCCTTTGTCCCGCCCGTGGGGTCCTTCTCGCCGGCCGGGTCGCCGTGGCAGTACAGGCAGTCCTCGGAAAGGCGGATGGCCTTGAAATACAGGAGCCTGTCCTTTTCGACGATGACCTTCTCGTCCTTGCCCGTGCGCTTGATCTCGGCCAGCACCTCCTTTTCCAGGGCGTTGGGGGCGTTCTTCGGGTTGCGGGGGCTCTCCTTGGGCACCCGGAACTCGTACCCCGCCTCCCTGGACTTGGCCCCGGCCGTGTTCATGGCCGAAACGATCGGCACGGCCTGCAGCAACCGGGCGGGATCCTCGCGCAGTTCGTCAAGGGGCCGCAGGACCCCCGCCTTGAGTTTGTGCGCCATGTCCTCGCGCACGGACTCGGCCATCATGACCACGGACCGGCTCTCCTTGAGCCGGCCGCCGATGGCGGATTCCCTGATGTCGGTGATGTGCAGCCAGGCCATGATGCAGGCCAGTAAAACAGGTCCGCAGACAATGATCACGAGCATTTTCCAGGTGAGACTCAGGCGAGACCACATATCTTCCTCCAGGGAACAAAAAATCAGTACGTTGTAGAGCCCATAACTAACTAATTCATAACACTACGCAGTAGCAAGTACTTATTCCTGTAATCTTACGAAATCAAAGACATGAACATCCACCAATCCTTTGTCCGTGAGCCGCAGGCGCGGGATGACCGGGAGGGAGAGGAAGGAGAGCTGCATGAAGGGGTTGATGTCCGCGGGACAGCCGAGACTGCGGGCCGCGTCGTTGAGCCGGTCGAGCCCGGCCGCGACCTTTTCGGGTTCGTCATCGCTCATGAGCCCGGCCAGGGGCAGGGGAAGGAGCTCCAGCACCCTGCCGTCGGCCACGCAGACGTACCCGCCGCCGCATTTCTCCAGGGTGCGGACGGCCAGCAGCATGTCGGCGTCGGACACGCCGGCCGTGATGAGGTTGTGGGAGTCATGGGCCACGGTGCCGGCCAGGGCGCCGCGCCTGAGGCCCAGGCCCCGCACCAGGCCCACGGCCATGCCGCCGCTGCCGTGGTGCCGCTCGAAGACGGCCAGCTTGGCCACGTCGCCCTCGGGGTCGGCGCAGACGAGTCCGTCCCGGACACTTGGTTCGAGCAGGTCCATCTCCGTCACGATCTGGCCCGGCACGGTGCGGATGACCCGCACCCTGCCGCCGGTTGCCGGGATTTCCAGGCAGGCCGGGGAGATTTCGCCCAGGTGCACGCTCCCGGCAACGCTGATGGCAGTCCGCGCGGCCTTCCAGGACAGGGACTCGATGTTCCTGCCGCCCAGATAGACCCCGGCGATGGCGAAGCGCTCCAGATCGTCGAGGAGCAGGAAATCCGCGCGGTAGCCCGGGGCCACGGCGCCCCGGCGGCGCAGGCCGAAATAGCGGGCCGTATTGATGGAGGCCATCTGCACGGCCCGCAGCGGGGCGAGGCCCCGGCTGATGGCCAGGCGGATGGTGTGGTCCAGGTGCCCTTCGCGCAGGAGGTCGTCGCAGTGCCGGTCGTCGGTGACCAGTGAGCAGTTCTGGCTGTTGAAATCATTGATGACAGGCAGCAGGTCGAAGAGATTCTTCTCGGAACTGCCCTCGCGGATCATGACGTGCACGCCCTTGCGCAGCTTCTCCTGCGCCTCGGCAAGCTCGCAGGCCTCATGGTCGCTGCCCGGGCCGGCCAGGATGTAGGCGTTCAGATCGAAGCCGGACAGGCCGGGCGCATGCCCGTCCACGGGCCGGCTCCCCGCCGCCGCGATCTTGGCCAGTACCTGCGGGTCCTGAAAGAGCACGCCGGGGTAGTTCATCATTTCCGCCAGCCCGAGGATGCGCTCCGGAAACTCTTCGAGCATCTCGTCGATATCTTCGGCCGAAATGGCCGCGCCGGCCGTCTCCAGGTGGGTGGCCGGGACGCAGGAAGGCATCATGCAGCGGATGTCCATGGGCAGGTCGCGCGTGACCTCCAGCAGCCAGCGGATGCCGTCCAGGCCGGCCACGTTGGCCAATTCGTGGGGATCGCACACGGTCACGGCCGTGCCGTGGGCCGCGGCCAACCGCGCGAAGCGCAAGGGGTCGAGCAGGGTCGATTCGATGTGGATGTGCCCTTCGATGAGCCCGGGGCAGAGGAATCGCCCGCCGGCATCGACCGTCTCCAGGGCTTCGTACTCGCCGAAGCCGATGATGGTGCCGTCCTTCACGGCCACGCTTTCCGGGTGGATCTCCCCGGACAGGACGTTGACCAGCCTGCAGTCGCGGATCAGCAAATCGGCCGGGGCATGGCCCCTGGCGGCGGAGATGAGGCGGGAGTCGGGCATGGGAACCTCGTGTGTTGACGGATGACGGGAAGCTTCAGGGGCGGGTTTTCCAGCGCCGGTGCATCCAGAACCACTGCTCCGGGTAACGCAGGACCATTTCCTCCACGGCTTCGGTGTAGAAGCGGCAGATGCGCTCGATCCGTTCCGCCCTGCTTCCCTCCAGCGTTTCAGTGTCCAGACAGGGCAGGGTCACGGCCCGGAAGCGGCCCTCGGGCAAGCGGACGAGAAAGAATGGCCAGACCTCGGCCTTGGCCCGCAGGGCCAGTATGGCCGGACCCTTGTTGACCGCGGCCGTCTCGCCGAGAAAGGGCAGGAACACGGCTTCGGCATGCCTGCAGTTGTGGTCGACCAGAAAGGCGCTCAGGCCTCCCCGCCGCAACTGGCCCAGGGCTTCGGTCGCGGCTTCGCGATGCGGAAGGACCCGTATCCTGCTCTGGGTCCGCATGTACATGAGCAGGTCGGCCATGGCCCGATCCTTGGGCAGCCGCACGACGACCTGGCAATCGGTCTTGCTGGTGAAGCACTTGAGAATCCCGCCCAGCAGCTCCCAGCTGCCCAGGTGCCCGGTCACGCCGACGATGGGGCGCAGGCTCGTGCACATGCGGACGAAAAGCTCAGGGTTCTCGTATTCCAGGCGCTCGTCCAGAAAACGATAGTCCATCTGGCGGGCATGGAAGAGCTCCAGAAAAGAGCACGCGCTCTCGCGGAAACTGGCCTTGGCCAGTTCCCGGGCCCGGCGTTCGTCCAGGCCGAGCCGGTCCCGGATACGCTCCGTGGTCTCCTTGCGCCGGCCGGGAAGAGCGGCCCACATGAGGCTGCCGAGGGCGCGCCCGAGGGCGTGGATGCGCCGCAGGGACAGGGAGGAGCACAGGGGCAGGAAGGCGTTGTAGAAAATCTCTCGCATCAGGCGTTCCCCAGTTCGTTCATCATCTTCTCGATGGCCTCGCACTGCCGTTGCATCTCCTCCGGGTCCCTGGTGCAGTCCGGCAGGTCCACAGGCGTGCCGTAGGTGATGACGCAGCGCGAAAAGGGCCAGGGCAGCTGGAATTTGTCCCAGGCCTTGTGGAACACCTTGGCCCGCTCCATGACGGCCCGCACCGGCACCACGGGCGAACCGGCCAGGTTGGCCAGGAAGACGGCGCCGGGCTTGACCTTGTGGCGGGGGCCCCGAGGCCCGTCCACGGTGAAGATGACCCCGACGCCCTGCTCCTCCATGAAGCGCTTGGCCCCAACCAGGGCACGCATCCCGCCGCGCGAGCTGGAGCCGCGCACCGTGCGGAAGCCGAAAGCCTCCAGCACCCGGGCCAGGATCTCGCCGTCCCTGCTCTGGCTGACCACGCAGGCCATGTGCTCGTCGGCGTGGGAGGCGATGAGCGGAAAGATCTCGTCATGCCAGAGGATGATGACGGGCCGCCGGTCGCGGAGGGCCTTGTCCTTGAAGACGTCGAGGTTGCGCCGCTCGATCTTCAGGGTCAGGTGCCACACCCGGACGAGGGGGACGAGGATGGCCGCGATGAGCCGGGGGGGAAGACGCAACATGAACTCCTTGAGCTTGGAATGGAAGATAAATCGAAAATTGCGATCAAGGAACGGTTTTTTGATAGATCAAAACGATTTGACCACAAACCGGGCCTGCGTAATGCATCGGAAAAAACAAGGAGCCGACATGCCCATCATCCTCAATTGCGAAGGCGAACCATGCCCCAACCCCGTGCTGCGTTGCAAGCAGCTTCTGGACACCGAGTCGCCGCAGGAAATGCTCGTCGTTGTCGACAATGACGCGGCCAAGGAAAACGTCAGCCGCTTCCTGGCCAGCAAAGGCATGCGCATCGACGACATGCGCAAGGAAGGGGGCCTGTGGTCCATCGCCGCGTCCAAGGCGTCCGGGGCTGCCGGAGACGCGCCCGCGAAGGAGGAAGCCTCACGGCCGGCTGCCGGGGGCTGCCCCGTCTGCGTCCCCAAAATCCTCGTCTTTCTGACCACGGACACCATCGGCCATGGCGACGACACCCTGGGTTCCCGCCTCATGGGCAACTTCCTGGCCACCCTGCCGGAGCTGGGCGACGCCCTGTGGCGGATCATCCTCGTCAACGGGGCCGTCAAGCTGGCCACGGCGTCGAGCCCGGCAGTGGAGAGCCTGAAGAAACTCGAAGCCGCGGGCGTGTCCATCCTGGTCTGCGGCACCTGCCTGGAATTCTTCAAGCTCATGGACCAGAAGGCCGTCGGCGAAGTCACCAACATGCTCGACGTGGTCACCAGTCAGCAGGTCGCCGACAAGGTCATCTCAATTTAGGAGACCGCCCAAAATCCGTTCTGGACTGCGTTGCTCACCGATTTTGAAGGGCTTATGTAGTCGGCTACACCGCACCCTTCAAAATCGGCTCGCGCCTTGCCAGAACGAATTTTGGACGGTCTCCGG
>CALMTS010000244.1 GCA_937872685.1 uncultured Desulfomicrobium sp. | reverse complement strand
GGACCGCCAAGGAGCGCGGCGCGGTCCTTCACAAATGGCATGACCTCATCCACGCGAACATCGACGACCTCGCCCTGCTGCTGACGCTGGAACAAGGAAAGCCGCTGGCCGAATCCAAGGGTGAGATCCTCCTCGGCGCCACCTACATCGACTGGTTCGCGGAAGAGGGGCGCAGGGCCTACGGCGAGGTCATCCCCTCCCCCTGGCCAGGCAAGCAGCCCCTGGCCATCCGCCAGCCCATCGGCGTGGCCGCGGCCATCACCCCCTGGAATTTCCCGAGTTCGATGATCACCAGAAAGGCCGCTCCAGCCCTGGCCGCCGGATGCCCGGTCATCGTCAAACCCGCCTCCGCGACCCCCCTGTCCGCGTTGGCTCTTGGGGTTTTGGCGGAACGCGCGGGCTTTCCCGCAGGGATCTTCTCGGTTGTCACGGGCGACGCGAGAGAAATCGGCAACGCCCTGTGCCAGAGTCCGACCGTCCGGGCGCTGAGTTTCACGGGCTCCACCCCGGTCGGCAAGACGCTCATGGCCCAATGCGCCTCGACCATGAAGAAGCTTTCGCTTGAACTTGGGGGCAATGCGCCCTTCATCGTCTTCAAGCAGGCAGACGTGGAGCATGCGGTTCTGAGCGCCATCGGATGCAAATTCCGAAATGCCGGCCAGACCTGCATCTGCGCCAACCGGTTCCTGGTGGAAGACGCCGTTCATGACGCCTTCGTAGAACGCCTCAAGGCAGAAGCCGACAAGATCGTCCTCGGTGACGGCACCAAACCGGACGTGTCCCAGGGCCCCCTCATCGACGCCAAGGCCTTCGCCTTCATGCGGACGCTCCTCGACGACGCCGTGGCCAAGGGCGCGACGGTCGTCTGCGGCGGCAAGGCATCCACGCTGGGCGGAAACTTCTTCGAACCGACCATCGTCACCGGCGTGACCCCCGAAATGCGTCTCTTTCAGGAGGAGATCTTCGGCCCCATCGCCCCCGTCATCCGCTTTTCAACCGAAGAAGAAGCCGTCGCCCTGGCCAATGACACCCCATACGGACTGGCGAGCTACGTCTTCACCCGCGACCTGGCGCAGATGTGGCGGGTCGCCACCGGTCTGGAATACGGCCTCGTCGGCGCCAACGAGGTGGCCCTGGCCTCGGGCGAGGTGCCTTTCGGCGGCATGAAGGACAGCGGCCTCGGCCGCGAAGGGGGCCGCCAAGGCTTGGATGAATACCTTGAAACAAAGTATATCCTGCTGGGAGGATTGGACGAGCGCTAGCTGTCGGCAGAACGCAGGCCCACGTTGACCGCAGCTACGTGGGCCTGCCAATACACTTCAGCCCCCTGCTTCCGAATATTCCCCAGACCTTCGCACGCACAAAGCCCCCAGCATTCATCCCGTCTCAAGCAAGCGAAAGCTCCATCGAAGGTGCCCGCAAGTTGCCCACGTTTGCCCAAAACAAGACACGATGCTCTTATTCGGGCAAAAACCTCATTGCCTTCGAGTAGGCACCGGCAAAATTGTCCTGTAGTTTAGGCATGTAGCAAATTTCACATGGTGAAACATCTCTTGGAACGCTCCTTGCTTATTGTGCTGAAACGACGGCGCATCCCGTGATCGTCCCGTCGCGCGCTTGATTCACAATGCACTGAAATTTCGAAATAATCTAACGTCGGAGGTTGAGTATGCAGATTGGATTCATCGGAGTTGGACTGATGGGCGGACCACTGGCTCGCAACCTGATCCGGGCCGGTAAGAACGTGCTCGTGTTCGACCTGAGCGCCGATGCGGTCAAGCGGACCCTGGACGCCGGAACGACGGGCAAGGCCGCGGCCGCGGTCACGGACCTGGCGGCCTGCGACATCGTCTTCACCAGCCTGCCCCTGCCGCAGCACGTCAAGGGCGTCGTCCTGGGCGAGGATGGCCTGTACGCCAAGATGCGCAAAGGGGCCCTGCACATTGAACTGTCCACCATCGATCCTGGCGCCGCCAATGACATGAAGGCTGCCGCCGAAGCAATCGGCCTCGGTTACCTGCAGTGCACCCTGGGCAAGACGCCGGCCCACGCCGAAAAAGCCGAGGAGCCCATGTTCATCGGCGGCGACAAGGCCTTCTACGACGCCAACGCCGACCTTTTCAAAGTCATCGGCATCCCGAATTACGTCGGCTCCGTGGACGCATCCTGCGCCGTAAAGCTCATCTCCAACATGATCGGCATGACCAACTTGGCCGTGCTGGCCGAAGGCATCAAGGTCGGCGACAAGGCTGGCATGGACCGCAAGCTCCTCCTGGAACTCCTGTCCGACACCGGCGCCCGCAGCTTCCAGATGGACGTGCGCGGCCCCTGGATCGCCGCCGACGACTACGCCCCCCGCTTCGGCCTGGACCTGGCCCTGAAGGACGTCCGGCTCGGACTCGAAATGGCCCGCGCCTGGGATCTCAATCTCAAGGCCATGGAAGCCGCCCTCGTGTACTACCAGAACGCGAGCGCCGCAGGCTTCGGTAAAGAAGACTGCAATGCTGTCGCAAAGGCTGTCGGAAAGTAATCGACCTGTTCTTTGACTCTAGGGTTTTCACGATAACGCGGTGAGAAATACCTTTTTGCTAGTCCCGGGGAAGCGGTTCGCCGCTTCCCGTTTCCTACGAATACGGTGAGAGCGCAGCGTAGATATATCATCATCCTGGTCCCGGTGCTCATGCCCATGCTCAACATGGTCGGCATCGACCCCATCCACTTCGGCATCATCCTGGTGGTCACCAACGAAATGGCCCTGCTCACCCCGCCGCTGGGCGTGAACCTCTTCGTCGCGTCGCGAATATCGCAGGTCTCGGTCGAACGCATCGCCATCGGCGTGCTGCCCTACCTCTTCGCCCTGCTCGCGGCCATCCTGCTCTTCACATTCGTGCCGGAGGTCGTGACCTTCCTGCCGAAGGCGCTGGGCATGGGTAACTAGGAAAACTTGCCGGACGGCATCCCGCCGCCCGACATCGATTCAATATAAGGAGAATGAGTATGCCCTTCGGATATAACGGAAAAATCCTGGTGGTCGACCTGACCGCGGGAACGTGGACCGTGGATGAGCACGACGCGACCTGGTACCGCACCTACTGGGGCGGCGGCGCCATGGCCAGCTGGTACATGCACAAGTTCATCCCCGCAAAGGCCGATCCCCTCGGACCGGATAACGTCTTGGTCTTCGCGGCTTCGGTCCTGTGCGGTTGCGGCATGTCCGGTTTCAACCGCTACACCGTGGCGGCCATGAACCCGCTGACTGGCGGGTTCGGCGAATCGGAAGCGGCCGGCTATTTCGGGCCGGAGATGAAGCACGCCGGCTTCGACGCTGTGGTCTTCAAGGGACGCTCGCCCAAGCCCGTCTATCTTTGGGTCAACAAGGGCCAGGTCGAGCTGCGCGAGGCCGGGAGTCTGTGGGGCATGGAGAACGCGCCCTTCCTGGACGCCGTGCGCGAGGAGCTGGGCGACAAGAAGATCCGCATCGCCTCCATCGGCCCCGCCGGAGAGAAGATGAGCCGTCTGGCGTGCATCATCAACGAACTGGCCCACGCCAACGGCCGCAGTGGCATGGGCGCGGTCATGGGCTCCAAGAACCTCAAGGCCGTTATCATGCGCGGCGAGGAAGGAAGCCTGGAACTGGCCAACCCCGAAGCCTTCAAGGAGCTCAACCTCTGGCACCGCAAGCGCCTGGGCGAACACATGCCAAACGTCGGCATGCGCAAGTTCGGCACGGTCCAGCACATGATGGCCCAGCAAAATTCCGGCATCCTGCCGACGCGCAACTGGAAGGATTGCCAGTTCGAGGACGCGGCCAAGCTGGGCTGGGAAGGCTACGAGAAGGTCTTTGACGGCAATCACACCTGCTACAAATGCACCGTGGCCTGCAAACGCAAGGTCAACAACATCGCCGAGAAGCGCTACGGCGGGCCAGAGTACGAGACGCTGGCCGCGCTGGGCTCCATGTGCGGCGTGGGCGACCTCGACGCCGTGTGCCGCGGCCACGAGCTCTGCAACGCCGTTGGCCTCGACACGGTCGGAGCCGGCGCGGTAGTGGCCTTCGCCATGGAACTGGCCGAGAAGGGCATCCTCTCCGCACAGGACATGGGCGGCCGAGCCATCACCTTCGGCGACGGGCCGGGAATGCTGGAACTCCTCGACAAGATCGCCCGCCGCGAAGGCATCGGCGACACCCTGGCCGAAGGCGTGAAGCGTGCAGCCGAGAAGATCGGCAAGGGCGCCGAGGAGTACGCGTTCCACGTCAAGGGACAGGAACCGGCCTTCCACGACCCGCGCGGCAAGACCGGCGTGGGCCTTGGCTTCGCCCTCTCCCCCACGGGCGCGGACCACATCGAGGCCCCGCACGAGTCGCCCTTCCAGGGCGAAGGTGTGAAGCTCGTCAACCCACTGGGCATCGTCGTCGCACCCATGGCCCTGGACAACGGCCCGGACAAGGTCCGGTACTTCATAGCCGGCGAAAAGACCTGGGCCATGAACAACACCCTGGGCATCTGCAACTTCGTTGTCGCGCCGCTCTTCGCGCTGCCGTACTCCAAGCTCTGCGAAGTCGTCGAAGCCATCACGGGCTGGTCCACCAGCCTGCACGAGCTCATGCTCGCGGCGGAGCGCTCCATGGTCCTGGCCCGCATGTTCAACGTGCGCGAGGGCATGGACCGCAAGGAGGACAAGCTCTTCCGCCGCTTGTTCGAGCCCCTGCCGGAAGGCCCCCTCAAGGGCACGACCATCGACCCGGCGGAGTTCCAAAAGGCCGTCGACATGTACTACGCCATGATGAACTGGGATGAGAACGGCATCCCGAGGCCCGGCGCGCTCTACAGCCTGAGCCTCGATTGGTTGATCTAAAAACGGACGGGGACGGACGCATGCGCATCAACCTGACCCTGGAAGCCATTCTCGGGAAATTCGCCCCGGGCCCCGGCCAGGACTGCGAACTGCCGCGGCCCATGACTGTGGGCCAGCTCATCGGGCACCTGGGCATACCGGAAAGTCAGGTCATGTTCGCCATCGTGGACGGCCAGATGGCGAACCTCGACACGATGCTGCACGAAAACGCGTCCGTCTCCCTTTGTCCTTACATCTGCGGGGGTTGATAAGATGAATGTCACACTCAAATACGGCTGCGGATACAGAACTCTCGAACTGCCCGACGGTGCCGACGTAACGGTCATGACGCCTCGGGATCTGCCCGTGCTGCCCGATCTCGGTCGGGCCCTGGAAGAGGCCCTGGATCATCCCATCGACACGCCGACGCTGGAAGGCCGGCCCAGGCCCGGAAGCGTCGCCATCGCCGTGCCCGACGAGACCCGCCCGGCCCCGCTGAAGATCCTCCTGCCCGTCCTGCTGGACCGGCTTTTCCGCATCTGGCCGGATCTCGATCCGGCCAGCGTGCGCATCGTGGTCGGCGGCGGGCTGCACCCTGCGCCTGACGCGGCCCAGCTGGCGCGCATCCTGCCCGCCGACCTGCGCGGCTGCACCGTGGTGTCCCACGACGCCCTGACCTCGCCCATGACCAGTTTCGGCGTCACGAGCCGCGGCACGCCCGTGGAGATCAACGCCGCCTACGGCGAGGCCGAACTCAAGCTCGTCATCGGCATGATCGACCCCCACCAGTTCCAGGGCATGACCGGCGGGGCCA
>CALMTS010000243.1 GCA_937872685.1 uncultured Desulfomicrobium sp. | reverse complement strand
ACCACCCCCGCCTGACGGCCACGGTCATGTGGATGCTCAAGGGCGACCTGCTCAGCCTGGGCCGCCGAAAACCGGCGGTCTAGGCGTATTTCTCGTAATAGCCGCGCGGGGTGAGGATCTTTGCGCCCGCCAGGCGGCTGGCGCTGTTGCCCACGACCACGATGGTCAGCATGTCGGCCCATTCGGGGTCGCAGGCGCCAAGGGTCGACACCCGCACCTCCTGCCCCGGGCGGTAGGCGTTGCGCACGAAGCCCACGGGGGTGTCGGCGCCGCGCAGGCCGGCCACCATGTCCAGGGCCTGGGCGAGGTAGGAGCCGCGCTTGCGGGACTTGGGGTTGTAGAGGACGATGACGAAATCGCCCTCGGCCGCGCAGCGCACGCGCTTCATGATCAGCGGCAGGGGGGTCAGCAGGTCCGAGAGGGAGATGGAGGCGAAGTCGTGCATGAGGGGCGCGCCCAGCAGCGCCGCGGCGGCGCACAGGGCCGGGATGCCCGGCACGACCTCCAGTTCCACGGCCTCCAGGAGGCCTTCGCGCTCCAGAAATTCGAGCACCAGCCCGGCCATGCCGTAGACGCCGCTGTCCCCGGACGAAACCACCACCGTGTCCAGCCCTGACAGGGCGAATTCCACAGCCCTGGCCGTGCGTTCCATTTCCTTCTTCATGGGACTCGAGAACAGGGTTTTGCCTACCAGCAGGGCCGGGTCCACCAGTTCCATGTAGCGGTCGTACCCGACCACGGCCCCGGCGCGGCGCAGGCTCTCCAGTGCCATGGGCGCGAGCAGGTCCGCACTGCCGGGACCAAGTCCCACCACCGTCAGCCGGCCAGGGCCACCGTCACGTTCCCGCGGATGGTCTTGGGCACGATCAGCCGCGCCCCCGGGTTGGCCTTCCTGGCCGCCTGAATGCTCGCCGCTTCGCATACGCTTCCCGCTCCTATCCTGTCCCGGACCCGCTCGGAGGGGTTGGGGACAGGTGTTTCGTCCAGCACGGACGGTTCGAAGAATTCCAGTGTCAGGTTCAGATATTTCGCCGCGTCCAGCAGCCCGTCCTCATCGGCTTTCAGCGTCACGCTGGCCAGGCCTGCGAGGCTTTCCCGGGCCAAGCCGCTTTCCTCCAGGACCGAACCGAGGGCCTGCAGGATTTCGTCGCGCGCAACGCCCCGGCGGCAGCCGATGCCGGCGAAGAGGCGACGCGGGTGCAGCGCCAGGCCGGGCCCGGAGTGGGCTTCCATGCTGACGGTGACCTGGGCGAAGGGGGTGTCGACCAGTTCGAAGTTCGGACCGGGGTTGCCGCGCAGCCCCAGGACATCGAGGGGGTCGTGGACCGTGACCGTGCCTCCTTCGGCCAGCACGGCGTTGACCGGCGCGATGCGCGACGGGTCGGCGACGGCGCAGCCTCGCGCCTGGGCCAGGGTGTCGATGGCGGGGTGGCCGGCCGTGTCCGTGGCCGTGGTGATGACGGCGCTGCCCCCGAGGTGCGCGGCTATGCGCCGGGCCAGGCCGTTGGCCCCGCCCAGGTGACCAGAGAGAAGACTGACCGCGTGTTGCCCGTCCTGGTCGCAGACGACCACGGCCGGGTCCGTGGCCTTGGACTGCAGCAGGGGCGCGATGGCCCGCACCGCGATGCCGGCTGCGGCCACGAAGACGTGGGCGTGGTAGAGGTGGAAATTGGCGTGGACCTGATCCGCGATGCGCTGGAACCCTCGCGCTTCCCCGTCCGCGATGCGCTCTGGCGCGAAGAGGTCGGCCGGGGCCATGGCGGCGATGCGCCGGGACAGCTCCAGCCCCTGGCGCGTCAGGGCGTACACGGCCATGCGCGGCCAGGATTCGGGGCGCTCGGCCCGGCGGAAGCCGTGCCCGAAGGCCGGGTCGTAGAGCCGTGACTGGACTACGGGCGCCTCTTCCGCCGGCAGGACCAGGAAAACGGCCTGGCGCGTGATGCCCGCCATGCTGTTTTCGAGCCCGCCCAGGGTGGTGCGCACGATTTTTTCCTGCGGATGCCCCACCTTGTGCCCGACCACGATGACCGTGTCCTCGGGCAGGCCGGCCAGGCGCAGTTCGGCGGCCAGCTCCGCGGACTTGTCGGCCGAGAGGTACACGGCCACGGACGAGCCGTGACGGGCCAGCTCGCGCAGGCGTTCGGACTCGGGCACAGGCGTGCGGCCGTGCAGGCGCGTGATGACCAGACTCTGGGTGGCCTCGGGCACCGTGAAGGAGACCCCGGCCCGGGCCGCCGCGGCGAATGCCGCCGTCACCCCGGGGATGACGGTCCAGGGCACGCCGTCGCGGTCCAGCAATGCGGCCTGTTCACGCACGGAGCCGAACAGGGACGGGTCGCCGGTGTGCACGCGGGCGACCGTGCCGCCACGGCGCACCGTGTCGAGGATGAGGGCGTGGGTCTGGTCCAGGCTCATGCCGGCCGAGTCCTCGACCCGTGCGCCGGCCTTGGCGCAGCCCACGACCTCTGCGGGAACGAGGGATCCGGCATAGAGGACGAGGTCCGCCGCAGCCACCAGATCGCGGCCGCGCACGGTGATCAGGTCCGGATCGCCCGGCCCGGCGCCGATGAAATAAACCAGCGGTAAATTCTTCATGTATCGCTTGAGGGTTTTTGCGTTTCCAGCAGAAACACGGGGTTGGAGGGCACCAGACGCAGGTCGGCTCCCAGCGGCGAACTGGCATGGTGCATGAGCTGGTGGATTTTCAGGGGCCAGCCCAGTTCTTCGATCACGCCCCGCGCCGTCTCCAGTGTGGACAGGAGCACCGCGGCCACGACCATGCGCCCGCCCGGCGCGAGCAGCGCGCCGCAGGCCAGGAGAACCGGCGCGGAGGCGCCGCCCCCGAGAAAGACGTGCGTAGGCGGGGCAAAGTTGGAAGAATGGGAAGAATGGGACGTATGGGACAAATGGGGCGTATGGGTCGTATGGGACGTATGGGAAGCATGTGAGGCCGGGGCAGGGCGGTCCGTTTGTGCTTGGACGTTCTTTCCATAGGTCCCATGGGCCCCATATGTCCCATAAGACCTATTCTCCCCCTGACGTCCGAGAAACACTTCCGCCGCTTCCTCCACCACCTCCACCAGCCAGGCTCCCGTGC
>CALMTS010000242.1 GCA_937872685.1 uncultured Desulfomicrobium sp. | reverse complement strand
CCATCGCCGACTTCTTCGTCATCTTCGCCAAGACCGACCTGGCCGCGCGCCACCCGCAGACGGTGTTCGTCGCCGCCCACGGCGGCCAGAGGATCCCATGCGCTGCCCAAGGCGCCCACGGGGACGCGGACCGTTCTGAGGCCGGCGGGTGATGACGCCGGCGCGCCGGAATCGCCAGCATCGACGCCCCCAGCCGTGGCACCGACCACGATGGTCCGCAGCACCGCATCGATGACGCCCTGGCTTCCGTTGTCGCCGCGGAAGAGAACCATGGTCACCGCGTGATTCCCCGGCATGGGTGGGAAGAGCAGATTGACGCCGGGCCCGTCCTCCGCCCGGAACACTTCCACCCCGCCGACCCGCGCCGGGACACCGCCGGTCATGTCGCTCCTGGCCTGGGTGTAATCCGGTGCGATGCCCACGGAAACGCCATGAAGCGGCGACTCAAAGTCTCCTTCCCAGTACAGGTGCAGCAACTCAACGTCAGGTTGTTCCCTGGTCGCGTACTGCCAGGACTGCGGAATGGCGAAACTGACGTTGCCGAGGCTCACGGGCTTCCAGCCGGCGGGTGTCCCCGAAGCCGCCCCTGCGAACCCTGAAGCCCCCTTGGCGGCCTGATCGCCGCTTGAGGGCGGCGGGGCCTGTCCTGGCGTCCCTCCCTGTGCCTGCGTGGCGGACGCTCCCGCCATGCGGTTGCGCAGCTCCTGGGCGTGGGTCACGATCCACAGACGGTCGCTTTCGGGCACCGTCGGGTGGAAGGAGGCGATGGCCCGGTCGTAGGCGGCCAGCGCGTCCTCAAGCCTGCCGGCCTTCTCCAGGGCCTGGCCGTCGGCCCAGTGCTTGCGGACCATGCGGTCGTGCTTCATGGTCTCGAGATTGGACATCTGGCGTTCCAAGGTCTCGGCATCCGAGGGCCGGTACAGGGCCAAGCTCTCGCGATACCTGGCGACGGCCTCGTCGTACATGGGCAGGCTCTTGTCGTAATCCTGGCTGGCGACGGCTGTCCTGCCCAGTTCATCCCCCTCCTTGCGCAAGGCCAGGGAGCGGCGGAACTTCTCCAGGAACTGGCGGCGGCTTTCGAGGGCGGCCTGCAGCTCCGCGATCTTCTTCTCGACGTTCTTGTCCGGGATGTAGTCCAGGCTCCGGCCGTAGAGATCGATGGCCTTGCCGAGGTTCTCCTGCATGGACAGCTCCAGATTCTCCCCCCACTGCCCCTTCATGCCCGAGTTGGACAGCTGGGACAGATAGGTGTTCTCGGCCCGTCGCGCCTCCTCCAGGAGTTTGCGCCCAGCGGCCGCCCTGTCGTTTTCGGCCTTGGCCTGGCCCGCGCGGGCCGCGAGGCTCGCGCGCCATTTCTGCAGGTCCGCGTTGTCGGGCTGCAGCCCCAGGGCCTCGTCGGCCGCCCGGATGGCGTCGTCCACCGGCACGGAATTCACCTGTCCCTCGGCCGCGGCGCGGACCATGGGCACGAGTTCGCCCAGGCGCTTCAGCCTGGCCTGGGCCTGCCCCTTGAGCTCCAGCGCGGTGGTGTAGGCCGTGTCGGAGTTGTTGAAGATGTTCCCCGCGTTGGCCAGCCCCGCCTCGAAATCCTTGACCGCCCCGGCGTAGTCGTGCCGCTTGAACTTGTCCTCACCGGCCTTCAGCTGCGCCGTCTGGCGGTCCTTCCGCTCCTGCTCCTTGCGCGCCCAGTCCTCCAAGGCCTTGAGCTCCCTGTCCGCGTAGGCGTCGAGGCGGGTCGAGCCCCGCCAGGCCTGCGCCGTGCGCAGCGCCCCGGCGAAGTCTTTGGCCTTGTTGGCCTCCCGCACCTCGTACAGCCTGGCCTGGACCTCCTGGTCATAGCGTCTCCAGGCTGACACGAGAACGTCGTTGGCCTGCAGGACGGGCACATACCGGCTGTTGACGTTGGTGGCGGCCAGGATCTCCTTCTGGGCGTCGGCGAAGCGGTTTTCGTCCATGAGGCCCCTGGCCTCGGCGACACGCTCGTCGAGGCCTTCCTTCTCGCGCCGCAGCTTCTGCTCCAGGCCCTTCGCCTCGGGGTTGGCCGGGTCCAGCCCGGCCGCGTCGGCGGCGTCCCGGATGGCCCCGTCGTAATCGCCCTTGGCGGCCTTGTCCTTGGCGGCCTGGACCTTGGCCTTGGCGTCCTGGGCGTCCTTGGCCTTCTGCTGCCCCTTCTTGATGGCATCACGCGACACGGTGGCCGCGAAGCTGCCCGTGCCCGTGCCGAGTTCCACGCCGTTGCGGTCCCGCACGGCCACCGACAGTTCGCAGGTCCCGGCCTCGCCGGCCGTGACGCGGGCCTCGCGCGAGGTCGGGTTGCTGACCCGGCAGGGCCCGGAGGCGACCTTCCACTGGTAGGTCACGGGCCCGCTGGCGGGCGCGGGCTTCACGTCCGCGGCGAACTCGACGATCTGGTCCACGGCGATGTCCTGCCCCGCGTCCACCAGGCCCACGCCCTCCTTCCAGACCTTTGGCGCCGGGCCGATGACCTTGGGCCCCTGCACGCCGACAGCGTACTTCCTGGCCGTGATGCTGCCCTGGGCCAGGCCGAGGCCGGCGCCGCTGCCGGGCGCGCGGGCCAGGACCTTGACCTCGGTGGGCTTGTCGTCCTTCAGGGAAAACGCCAGTTCCCGTCCGTCCCGGGACTGGCTGCCCTGCCTGGCGTTGAACGGCAGGGGCATCCAGCGCAGGTCGATGTCCTTCATCTCGGGCGTAACGGAGAGGCGCGCCCTGACGTCCTGGCCCACGAGCGGATCCTTGGGCTCAAATGCCAGTTCCAGCTTCGGGGACACGACCTCGACCTCGACCTGCGCCGATTCGACGACGGTGGCCAGCGAGTCGCCTCGCTTTTCGAGGACCTGCACCCAGACCCCGACACGCCCCGGCTTCGAGAACACGGCCTTGACGTCGGGCGCGGCCGCGTCGAGCCTGTCGAATTTTGCCTCGGGGTGCGGCTGCCAGCGGAAAACGTAATTCCCCTTGGCCGGCTGGCCGTCCACGGTCAGCTTCGCCGTGAAGCCGGCCGGGGCGCCCACGGGGACGGGCCCGGCGTCGGCGGGCACGCGCTCCACGGCCACCCGGACGTCCGAAACCTCGTACTTGAGACTGGCCCAGCCCAGGCCGTACCGCGCCCCGTCCACGCCCACGGTCAGCTCGTACTGGCCGGGGCGGTCGGGCCGGATGGTCACGGAAGCCTTGGCCTTGCTGTCCTCGGGCGTCCCGGCGAAGGTGCCGCCCCAGGTGTAGGCGTACGGGCTGTCCTCGGCCTTGGCGTTGTGCACCTCGGCCGTGACCTTGACCGTATCCCCGACCTTGAGCTTCGGCAGCTCGGGGGGCGAGAGGGTGACCTTGGGCAGGTCCGAGCCGTCGTATTCTGGGCCGTCATAGGGCTTTTGCTTGATTTCCCCGTCCTTGCCGGGGCGCAGGGAAGCCAGGATGGCCCGGGCCTCCTGCTGGGCGGCGGTGCCCTGGGAGACGAGGTAGGCACGGTCGCTGTTGTCCCAGCAGCCGCCGCCGTCCACGGAGTAGCCGAAGTCCACGACGTAGCCGTCCTTGACGGCGCTGCCGTGGCCGTTGGAGCCGAAATACGCCCCCGTGTAGCCGCTCCAGGGGCTGCCGCTGCCGCGGCGCATCCACAGAGCGAAATCGGCCATGGCCCCCTGGAAGTCGCCCATGGAGAAGGCGTTGGCCCCCTCCACGC
>CALMTS010000241.1 GCA_937872685.1 uncultured Desulfomicrobium sp. | reverse complement strand
GGCGCGTTGCGCACTGCGGTCAAAATGAGTAGAAAATATGCGTCAGCCAACTTCAATGGAAGGAAAAAATGAAAGAAATCTCCAAATTACTCGATAACAACAAGACCTGGGCCCAGAACGTCGAGAAGAACATCCCCGGCTTCTTCCGCAAACTGGAAAACCAGCACAAGCCCAAGTTCCTGTGGATCGGCTGCTCCGACAGCCGGGTGCCCGCGGACCAGCTCATCGGCGTCATGCCCGGCGAGGTCTTCGTGCACCGCAACATCTCCAACCAGGTCATCAACACGGACATCAACCTCATGTGCGTCCTGCAGTACGCTGTGGACGTCCTCAAGGTGAAGCACATCATCGTCTGCGGGCATTACGGCTGCGGCGGCATCGAGGCCGTCATGAAGGACCAGACGCCCGGCCTGCTGGCCCACTGGCTGGAGCACGTCAAGGACCTCATGGAGCGCAAGGGACACCCGAACCTCGACGACATGTGCGAACTCAACGTCAAGCTGCAGGTCCGCAACCTGGCCTTGAACAGCATCGTGCGCAAAGCCTGGGACCGGGGCCGCAACCTCTACCTGCACGGCTGGATCTACTCCATCGCCAACGGACTGATCCACGACCTGTGCATCACGCGCGGCGGGCGCAACCACGAACCCGAACACATCGACACCAAACGCCCCCTGACGCGGGAATGACCCCTGCCGGGCCGTGACATCGGCCCGGAAGCTTTTTGCTTGCCCTGCCGCGATGTTGCCCCTATTGCTTCGCCCATGCCAGAAGACAGCGCAGTACGACTCAACAAATTCCTCGCCGAGGCCGGCATCGCCTCCCGCCGCGGGGCCGACGCCCTGATCCAAGCCGGCCGAGTCACCGTGAACGGCGCGGTGCAGCGCGAGCCCGGAACCCGGGTTGCGCCCGGCCGCGACCAGGTGGCCTTCGACGGATCCCCAGTGGCCTGCGCACAGGGGGCGACGGCCGTGTACGTCATGCTGCACAAGCCCGTGCACACGGTCTCCACGGTCCGCGACCCCCAGGGGCGCAAAACCGTCCTCGACCTGCTGCCCGAGGAGCTGCGCGCCCAGCGCCTGTTCCCGGTGGGACGCCTGGACTACATGTCCGAGGGGCTCCTGCTCCTGACCAACGACGGCGAAGTGACCCTGCGCCTGACCCACCCCAGCCACGAACACCCCAAGCGCTACGAAGTGCTGGTGCGCGAGGCAGTTCCGGAAAAATCCCTGCAGACCATGCGCAACGGCATGCGCCTGCGGGAAGGCGAGCGGCTGGCCCCCGTGGATGTCCAGGCTTCGGCGGAAAGAAACGGGACGACGATGTTGCGCATGACCCTGCGCCAGGGCGTGAACCGCCAGATCCGGCGCATGTGCCGGGATCTGGGCCTGACCATCCTGCGCCTGCGGCGCACGGACCTGGGCCCCCTGACCCTGGGCGGGCTGGCTTCGGGAACATGGCGGCATCTGAGCGAGGGGGAGATTCTTCAACTCAAATCGAGCCTCGGGATGGCCCAAGGCACGGGCAACGCATGAACACGTCACGGCACCCGGTCATGGCGGCCCTCGTCGGGGCCCTTTTTCTCCTGATGCTGGAGGCCGGCGCGGCCTTCGTCATCCTGGGCGGTTTCGTGACCGGGGACGGATCCCCGGAAATTCCGGCCATGACACGCCTGGGCGACCTCCCGGGGACCATCTCGGACCTCGACGGGCGCACCTTGTCCTTCGCGGACCTGCGCGGCAAGGTCGTGCTCGTGAACCTCTGGGCCACCTGGTGCCCGCCGTGCCGGACCGAAATGCCCTATCTGGAAAGCCTGTGGAAGAAATTCGAAGGGAACGAACAGGTCCGCATCCTGTGCATCAGCACCGAGACGGCGGACGAAGTGCGGGCCCATCCCCTTTCCGGAACCCTCGGCATGCCGCTTTACGTCTTCACCCCCCCCGTGCCGCCCGAACTGCAGGCCGAGGGGCTGCCGACGACGTACATCTTCAACCGCGAGGGCAAGGTGGTGTTCGGGCACACGGGCATGGCCCGCTGGGACGGGGACGATGTCGTCGCGTATCTGGAGAAGCTGGCGGGGCAGTGACGGATCAGGGGCGGGTATGGGCCAGGACCTGGCGGAAGGACTCCTTGTTGGAATCCCAGTGCAGGTGGCTCTCCACATCCCGGGCATCGAACCAGTAATAGCCGATATGTTCAGCCGAAAGGATCACTTTTTCGCTGCGCACCCGCGCCAGGTAAACGGGTTTTCGAAGTTCGATGCGCGCGTCGGGGATGCAGAAGCTGAACTCGGGGATGACGATCTCCAGGCCCTCCGGGGCAAGCACCACTCCCGTTTCCTCCTCCACCTCGCGCAGGCATGCCTCCACGCAGGGTTCGTCGGGGTTGCGGCCTCCGGTCACCGGTTGCCAGTATTCGTCATGGCGATGGGTCACTGGGCAGCGCAGCAGCAGGAAGCGGTCAAGGATGTCGTTGTAGAGCCAGCATTCGATACTGTATTTGATCATGGAGCAACTCTTTTGCACCACCGCCCGACCCCGTCAAGCAAAACCAGCAGCCGCTACCCAGGATGCCCGTGAACGCCTCGCCCCTGGCCGATCACGGCCGCGACTACTGCGTCATCGACATGCACAACCTCTTTGTCGGCACCACCCTGGAGGACGAACTCCTGATCCTCGGCGCCGGCGACGCCGCGCTGCCCGGGATACGGAGCGCGTGCGCCCGTTTCGGGGTGCACCTCGAAGCAGGGCGCAGGCTGTCCTCCTTTTCGGGGGGCGAACAGGCCATCATCTGCTGCCTGACCCTCATGGCCCTCCTGCCCGAACAGCCGCTGCGCATCCTCCTGGTGCACGTGCTGGAGACGCTCTCGCCGCGCAACCGCGAGTTGCTCCTGCGCCGCTTCGCGAGCGCCCTCCCCGCTGCCCGCCTGTTCACCCTGGAAGGCGGCGAACCCCGCGAGGTGCGCGGTCATGCTTGAACTGCCGGCCGGAACATACCCCGTGCCCCATGCGGGGCTGCGCTACGTGCTCGACCGGGACATGCGGCTGCCCCAGGGCAGCCACCTGCGCCTGCGTGGGGAGAACGGGGCGGGCAAGACGACCTTTCTGGAACATGTCCTTATCCCGCAACTGCGCGGGACACACCGCATCCTCTACCTGTCCCAGGACATGGAACTGCAGCAGAACACCATCCGCGCGACCCTGGCCATGCTCGGACACACGGTCCCGCAATCCCTGGCGGACATGGCCGCAGCCTGGGTCGAGGCCGGAGGGTGCCGCGAGGTCGTCATCCTCGACGAATTCGACAAATACCTGAACGACTCCCAGATTGACGCCCTGGGCCTGCCGCGCTTCTCCTGGGCCGTGCAGGTCTCGCACCTCGAACGGCCGGAGGCGCGCCCGGCCTTCGCCCACGGATTCGAGCTGCATTTCAGCCGGCCCGACACCGCGCAACCGGACGTCACCCTGGAGCTGGAGCGACTGTGGCCGGCCTGAAAGTCCTGACCGTCTTCGGCCTGTTGGCGGCCTTTTTCGGCGTCTTCGTCTTCGGGCCGTGGTATGCAAGCATGGAGCTTCAGGCCGCCCTGCTGCTGATTCTCCTGGCCGCCACGGCCCTGAGGAACGGCCTCCAGGCCGCGGGACGGGCCCTGCTTTTCGTCCTCCCCTTCGTGCTCTCGCTCCTGGCCTTCGGGGCGGCCTTCCAGTGGGCCGGCCTCATGGGCCGCGCGGACTGGATGCACGACTCCCTGCTCAAGGCCCTGGTCTTCCCCAACTCCTTTCTGGCCGTGAAGCTGGGGCTCGAAGCCATCACCTTCCGCGACATCGTACGCCTGCCCCTGAAGCCCGGGGCACGGCGCAACGCCATCATCTTGAAGGCGGTCATGGAAAAATGTACGCCGTTGCTGCACCGCTACCGCTTTTTCATGGACCTGTCGCCGCACTTCGACGGCCGGCGGGGCGGCAGGTTCCTGCGGCTGTGCGCGGTCATCGTGGCCGCCTACATCAGCATTTACCAGCAGACCGAAAAAACCCAGGAACTCTTTGACCACCGAACCCGATACCTGAGGAAAAAAGAATGAAGAATATCCGCATCGCAGCCCTGTCCATCGCGGCCCTGACCTGCCTGACCACCCTCTTCGTGCGCATTCCCCTGCCCAGCCGCGGGTACTTCAACGTCGGCGACGTGGCCGTGGTCTTCGGCGGCCTGCTCCTGGGCTTCATGAACCCGCGGCAGGGCGTTTTCTGGGCCCTGACCGCCTGCGGCATCGGCTCGGCCCTGGCCGACATCTTCGGCGGCTTCGCCGTCTTCGCGCCCCTGACCCTGGCGGCCAAGGGCGCCGAGGGGGCCCTGGCCGCCGTGGCCGCAAGCCGCTGCGGCACAGTGCAGTACGCCATGCTGGCCCTGGGCGGGCTGGCCATGGTCGGCGTATATTTCATCGGGGAGACAATGATGCCCAACATCGGCCTCCAGGGCGCCGCGGCCGAAATCCTGCCCAACGTGATCCAGGCCGTGGGCGGGGCCGTGGGCGGCTTCTTCGCCGCCAAGGCGCTCCAAAAGACGGGTCTGCTCTGATCTTCAGACCGCGGAGCCTGCGCCATCTGAACCGCCGGACGAATCCTGTGTCTTACGGTCCGTCGCTTCCGCTTCATCCCGGAACCCAACGCCGCCCGGCCTGGACAACCTGTACATCATAACCTTCCGGTTGAACTCGTGCAGGTTGCGGAACTGCCTCAGGACAGTTTCAAATTCCTTCATCCGGCGGCCTCCCGATACCGGCAAGATACCGCAACGGATCCCTCCATTTCCTGAACCGGACAAGACCAATGAAGCCGCGGCCCGTCACACGACGGACCGCGGCTTTTTCGTAAAGCGGCAGGCAGGATCAGCGCTTTTTCTGCACTTCCCAGTCCGCCACCTCGCCTTCCTCGACCTCTTCCCAGCCG
>CALMTS010000240.1 GCA_937872685.1 uncultured Desulfomicrobium sp. | reverse complement strand
TGACGTACGCGGCGCAGGTTGTGGCCATCCCGGACACGACGCGCTTCGTGCCCGCCCCGGACCATCCCAAGCCGCGCGTGGCCGGCGCCCAGACGGCCATCGTCACGGGCCCCAAAGGCGAGGAGATCTTCCCGGACCGGTACGGCCGCGTAAAACTGCAGTTCCACTGGGACCGGCTGGGCCGTTACGACGAGAACACGACCTGCTGGGTCCGCGTCTCCCAGGGCTGGGCCGGCGGCCAGTTCGGCACCCAGGCCATCCCCAGGATCGGCCAGGAGGTCATCGTCTCTTTCCTGGAGGGCGACCCCGACCGGCCGCTGGTCACGGGCAGGGTTTACAACTCCGCCAACCCGGTCCCCTACCTCCTGCCGGAACACAAGACGCGCACGGTTTTCAAATCGCTGTCGTCGCCGGGCGGCGAGGGGTTCAACGAACTGCGCGTGGAGGACATGAAGGGCCGGGAGGAGATCTACGCCCACGCCGAGAAGGACGTGAACGTCCACGTCAGGAACGACTGGAAGGAGCACGTCCTCCACGACCAGCACCGCACCGTCGACAATTTTTCCTATTCGCTGGTGAAAGGCGAGGACCAGCAGACTGTGGAAAAGGACCGCAAAATCGAACTGCTTTCAGACGACCATCTGACGGTCAGAGGCAGCAGTCACGAAAGCGTGGGCCGGAAGTGGCTGCTGGATACGGGCGGTGAAGCCCATGTCAGGTCGGGCGTGAAGGCCGTGCTCGAGGCCGGGAGCGAGCTGACCATCAAGGTCGGCGGCAACTTCGTGAAACTCGATGCCTCGGGCGTGACCATCGTCGGGCCGACCGTGAAGATGAACGCCGGCGGCGCTGCCGGAAACGGCACCGGGGCCTCCCCGTTGCTGCCGCTCATCTCTGAGATACCTGCGGTGCCCCCATGCCCGTGTCCGGAATGCATCCGGCAGGCGGCGGACGGGGGGGAAGCGTTCGTCGACGGGGAGGACGCATGAACGCCGCGGTCCAGGAATGGTTCCGGCATCAGGACGAACGGGGCCTCCAGACATTTCTGGCCCTGGAAGGTGCGTCCCGGGACAGGGCCCCCCAGGCCCTGTACGAACTGGAAGGCGTCCCCGAGTATGCGCCCCTGTTCGCCTCCATTCCCTCATTCGAGAACGTCCTTCCGCTCAGCCCGGTGCTGGTGCGGGTCAAGGCGTTCAGCCCCATCGTCCAATGGTTCCTCTCCCACGACCGATACGGCCGTCTCGGCCTCTTTCTCGCCGCAGGCCTCGACGTCGGCGACGCGGCCGCCCTCTTCGCATCCAGGCTGTTCCCAAGGAAAGAAAACGGCGGCCACGTGCTGTGCAGATGGCACGATCCGCAGGTCCTGTGCGACTGCATGATGGTTGCCGAGCCGGTTTTCCCGTTCGTGGTTCAAGGCTTCTCTTCTGTGCTCATGCACGGACACGTGGCGGACTGCATCGACGCGTGGGTCGCCTGCGACATCCCCGAACGCAGTGTCCGGTGGGACGAAACCCTGAGCTTCGCGTTCATGGACGCGCTATACGAAGTCCGGGAGACGAGGCTTCTTGACATGCACATCGCGGCTCTGCGCGGCGGCATCCGTCAGTCCGGGGAGACGGTCGCGACGAAGGCGCACGGCTGCGATGTGCGCATTTTTCCGGGGCAAATTCATGACACTGTGAGCATTGAGGAACGCGAGGCCGAGCAGGCCGAACTCCTCGCGTTGAAGGCGCATCATGAATCCAGCGATCTGCAAGACCTTTTCAAGGCGCGGCGGCTCATGACGCAGGATCGGGCCGCAGACACGGACGCACTTTTGCCGGACCCGACAACTCCCACCCGCACGAGGACCACCTGATGTCAGCAACTCCCGCACAACCCGCACCCATGAAAGACAAGCGCGATCCGGTACTCAAATGCACTTTCAGGCACGTTATCCCCGTACGTTTCGCCCTCTGTACGCACACGGACTGCACCATCCCGGACAACGTGCAGGGGGCGTTCAACCCGGGAGCCAGACTGCCCGTCGTCAACCACCGCTACACCCTGCGGACCCTGGACAGCGGGTTCATCTTCGCCACGTGGAGCACACAGCGCACAGAGGACATGATCGCGGTCTACAGGGTGAAGAACGGCCGGCTGAGTGTTGTCCCCGGCTCCTATGCCGATGTCCTGGGCTGTACGAACGAGGCCATCGTCGTGCCGGGCAAGGTGAACCAGCTCTACATGCTCTTCATCCGCATCCCCGAATCCGAGGAAGAGTGGCTGGATGACCGCACCCGGAACATCTGGAAGGAAATGCGCAAAAACCTCGCGGCCGACCCCTTCGGCCAGATGCAGCTCGTGACCCTCGGCAAGGCGGTGGCCCCCAAGCTGCGCCAGTATTCCTACGAGGCGTCCGCAACCTGCTTTCACGCCGACGACCTGCCCCTGCACGTGGAGGAGTATGCCGAAAATCCCGGATGCCTGCTGCGCCTGCGCCAGGAGAGTGCGGGCGTGAACCTCTTCGAACTGCGCAAGCCTGCGCAGAGCAAAGAGTGGGCACCGCAGGAACTGCGCGACAGGCTCCCCGCATGGCAGCGCTGGGAGGCCTCGGCCACGCCCTTTCATGGCGGCAAGCGCGTGCCGCAGACGACACACCACGACACCCACGTGGCCTGCCTGGCCGACCCTGTGGGCATGGTCTACGACATGGTCGCGGCCTACAGTGCGGGGCTCGAGGACATGTCCCTGTATGCGCGCTGGCACGAACCCATGATCGTCTCGGGGGAGCTGACCAGACTCTACGTAGAGTCGAGGGGGAGAAAGGACAACCGAGTCATCAAGCCGCCCATGCAGCCCGGCGACTGCCATCACGAACCCGGGCAGCCGCAAAACGCGTTCATCCCGAACCTCGCTCCATACAACGACTTCAAGCGGACCCACGCGGAAGCGCTGGACGATCTGGAAGACCGCCTGAAGCTCGTCACCGGCACCTGGCAGGCCCTCATGCAGGACACGACGCCCGTCTACTCCTTCCAGTTCCAGCTCGGGAATTTCTTCCTGAGCGACGACCAGCGCCAACCCTCCCCTGTCGATCCCGCCACCGCCTTCGACAGTAATGAAATCCCGGCCGATCCCCTGACCGTGGCCCGCCTGGCCGTCCTGGCCGGGGCGTTTCACAATATCGCGTCCAGGCCGCAATCATTCGCCACCCTCGACAAACTTCTGGCCCAGGGCTCGCCCCTGGCGGAGCTGTTCCTGAAGGCGGTCGGCGAGGGTGCCGTGCCCGGCAACGAATACGGTCTCATCCTCACCAGCCTGACGGGATATCTGACGGCGCGGGCCAAAAAAGAGGAGACGATCCAGGGAGTCCTGCCGCTCATCTCCGCCTTTAACACACGTCTCGGCCTGCCCGCGGCCGAACCGGCCAACACCTTGGGCCGGGGGCTCTTTCTGGCCGAGACCTGGATGAACAAAAGCGAATACGCCCCCGTCCCAGGGCTGGAGGAAATCCGGGAGGATTCCGACGCGGAGCGGGCCATGGTCATCCTGAAGACCAGCGTCCAGGCGCTCTCCGTGCCCATGGAAGCCTTCCTGGCCAAGGACCTTGAAAAACTCGAAGAGACGAAGGCGAAGTTCGACGAGGCGCAACAGCTCCAGCGGGACGCCCAGCGCAGGGTGGCGCAGAGCGGAGAGCAACTTGCGGAAAGCGAACGGGCTCTCGCCCAGGCCCGGGACAATCTGAACCGGACCATTGAGAACCACCATGCCGCACGCAGGGCCGGGAGCACGTACGGCCTGGAAGAAGCAGTGATCGATGCCAAGGTCGACCTGGCCAAGGCGCAGAAGAACATAGAGTGGTTCACTTTACAGGATGTGGAGATCCGGCGCGACCCCTTGGGGATGGGCAAGTCCATGGTGGATATTGTCTCTGAACATAATGCCGCCAGGATGGACTTCGAAGACGAACGCATCCTCTTCATGCGCAAATATCAAATCAATTGCGGCGATCTGGGCGTGTCCATGAGCGTTACGGACCTGCGCGTTGCCCACATAGGGGAGGTTCTGGGCCTGCAGACACGGTTGGACGACCTGCGCAAGCGTCTGGCGCAGGGACTGGAAGCCGAGGAGGCCTCGAAAAAGCTGGAGGAGGCCCTTCGGGCCGAGGTGGAGAAAAGAAGATTGAGTTGGCAGCAGGACTATGTGCAACGTGGGGCGGCGGGCGTTGAGTTCGGCGTAGCTGACATCAAAAGGTCCAATGCAGAGACGACGCTCCATCACGCCGAAACCCGCCATCATTACATCACCCGCCTGGGCCGGGCCGTCAACGCCTTGGACGGTGTCCTGAGCGCCCTCAATCTGGTCATGGCCGTCCACCGCCTGCCCGAGGAGCTGCGGTCCGCCCGCAGGGATCCCGTACCCTTTGTGCGTGATCTGCTGTCCGCGGCCGCGGACGGCCTGACGCTCCTACAGTGGGCCTTGGCAACCAGGGTGACGCGCTCCGCCAGCACCCTGCTGGTCAGGCTATTCACGTCGTCCGCCTGCCGGGTGACAACGATAGCCATCGCCCAAATCGTGACTTTTCTGGACTTCTGCAAGCTGTACAAGGCCCGGGACTACGACGCGGCCCTCTTCACCGCCGCATCCGCGGTCTCCCTGGCGGTCGTGCCCGTTCTGGGCTGGGGAGGCTTCGTCCTCGTCATCGCGTTCTCCATCGCGGCGGTTTCGCTTCAGGACGGAGTCCTGGAATCGGCCGCCAAGAACAATTACTGGGCCACGGACGCCCGCGCCAAACTGGATGCGTGTCCCATCCATACAATCAAATCGCCCTTCGCCGTGGAGGACTGGTCCGCCTTCTTCACGAGCATGCACGAGAACGTGGTCGAGCTCTTCAGCCCGCAGATCAGCGTCGATGTCGCGGGCAAGCGCCTGCGCGTCACCACGCGCTGCGCCCGCCTAGCCATGCTGGGCCCTGCCTCGGCCGGGGTCGGAGTGTGCGTTCCCGGACTCTTCGGTGATGGACCAATACGCAACCTGGACGGCGGACAGCTCGCCCGGGAGCCCGTGGAGCAGGAAAGGAACGGCATGCTGGAAAGCGTCCTCGAATTCGACGTGAGCAAGATCCTTCTGCAGGCCAAAGACGTCCTGGGCGCTCCCCGGGTCAATCCATACGACTCCGGCAGACAACAGCAATACACGATTCAGCCTTCAGCCGCCGTGTTCCACATGCACAGCACGGACATGGAACTGTTTGCCAAATCAGAGGGAGCGCCCCTGACGGTCATTCTGGCGCGGAAACCGACCGAACCGGACTTCTCCGAGCAGGACATTCTCGGCATAGCCGGATGACGTATTGCGTTGACGCCAACGCGACCTCCACCATGCGGGACGAAATCATGAAACACCTTTTATGCCTTGTTTCCGTGCTGTTCAGCCTGGCCCTCCTCCCGGCCGTGGTCTTTGCCACGCCCGCCGAGGAAGCCAAGTTCTTTTACGAGGAGGCGTCCGGCCCTACAGACAAGGAACTTTCCTCCGAGGTCAAAATCGTGCGTGCGGCCTACAAAATGTCGCTCTTCCGTCTTGGCGGAACGTCCATGGACGCCTCGGAAAAACAATACGTGTTCAACGAACTCCTCACCTATGGTCTCCAGGGCGACATCCACGCCCTGGCCATGGCCTCGGTCCTGCCGCACGTGGACCCGGAGTTCTCCGAAGGCATTGACGTCTCGCCCATCGAGCCGTGGCTTATCCGACACTTGGGCGAGGCCGAAGGCCACTGGCTCTTGGGTGTGTTCTACCTGCATTGGCTCTCCGGCTTCCCGCCCTTGAGTCACGCGCCCGTGTACATGAACGCCCCGGACCATTTCCGCAAAAGCGCCCTGGCCGGGAACCGCAAGTCCATGCTTTTCACCAGCGGCCACGTCCCCAAGGGGGACGATTTCACCCCGCCCCCTGGCCAGGAACTGAAGCACCCCATGCCGGACTATATCGCAAAAGGGGAACGGGAAAAATGGTACTGGACGGTGCGGGCTGCGGAATTGGGAGATGCCTGGGCAAATGCGTTTGTCGGCAACAAGTATGCGCATGTTCAGCCCGGCTGGCCAGTGGAGGAGACCAGCCGGATGGTCCTGTACTATTGGGACCGGGCTGCTCGACTTGGCTACTACAAAGCTGGATCGTGGCTATCGCTAATCTGTGAAGATGGCATAAACACGGATCACGGGACGCATATTGCTAGCGATATAGACTGTAAAAAATCTTTTTTCTATATGGCATTGCGAGCGCGATACTTTACAGGCGGCGAGTATTCAAAGGATAAAAACAAATCTGAAGCTGGCGCCGCAGCCGAATTTCACGCCCAAAAATTCCTCAAAGGCATCCCCAAAATCAACTTCACCCCCTGCATGACTAAGTCCCAATACGAAGCCGCCCTCAAGGAAAGCAAGATCGCCTACGACGAGTTCAAGGCCAGGCAAGCCGAGGAAAAAGCGGCCCAGCAAGCCCTCTACGACAAGGCTCGCGAAGCCTTGCCTGAGCTGAGGGCGGAACTGGAGGCTGTGGGCGCGAAGATCGCGGAGGCACCGTAGTTTTGAGCGATGCTGTTGTTGATGTCGCGCTCGGCGTTTGCACTCGGGCAGTGGCAGCCTAGACCCGGTCAGGGTCAACCTGGCGGCTAAGGTAAAACCTGTCCCACGACCTCCACCCAACTCGTCACGCCGTCGTCGCGCTGCCTGACGTCTCTGCGACCTTCGTCGCTCCCTCCCCGGTACTCTTCCCGTCGCCCGCAGCCTGCGAATGGTTGCGCAGCATCCGGTCGCCCTTGATGAGTTGTTCCACGCAGCGCCGCGCAGCGCTCAGGTGATCCAGCAGGTTCTCGGCGGTTTGGACCGTCATCTCCCCGTCCACTGCCGCGTCCAGGAGGCTCTTCTTGGTCCTGTGGTAGACGGACACGAATTTTTCCAGGCATTCCGCCCGCACGTGGTCCCCGCCGATCTCCTCTTCCACGCGGGCCGCAAGGTTCAGGCAGTTCCAGGAGGCGTGCAGCGACTCCTCCAGGGCCGCCCTGCGCGGGGATTCGGGCAGCTTCCAGGCCTTCTGGCGCAGCCGCAGCAGGTGCGGGGCCAGGCGTGCGGCTTCCTGGAGGTAGCGCGTGGCGAAGAGAGCCTCGGCCAGTTCATCGGCCACGGCGCGGGTCATGCTCTCGGTGCGCACGCCGGCCACAAAGCCGGAGACGGCATCGCCCAGCGCCTGCACGGCTTCGGCCTGGGTTTCGAGATCCTCCCGCGGGGTGGTGCCAGACAGGGCTGCGTGTATCATGGCCGCGGCCAGGGAGCGCAGGCGCAGAAGCTCCTGACGCAGGGCGGCGACGGCCAGGGCCGGGGCTCCGGAAAGGGTCGTGTCGAGGTGCTTGGGCCGGCTCATGTCCTCCTCGGCGCTGCGGAACAGCAATTCGAGAAACCGCTCCAGATACCTGGACAGCGGCAGCATAATGGCCACGCCGAGGATGTTGAAGACGCTGTGGAACAGGGCCAGCACGGCGGCCGGACTGCCTTCGATGTCCAGGATATTCCCAAGGGCCTCCACCAGCCACAGCAGGCCGGGCAGCAGCCCCAGGGCCACGACGCCCGTCAGGGCGTTGAAGGCGATGTGCGCCACGGCCAGCCGCTTGGCATTGGGGGTGGCCTTGAGCACCGCGATGAGCGCCGTGGACGTGGTGCCGAGGTTGGCGCCGATGACGGCGGCGGCCGCGCTCTCGATGCCGACCATGCCCCCGGCCGCGGCCGTGAGGATGATGGCGATGGCCGCGCTGGAAGACTGCGTCAGGACCGTGGCCACGAACCCGACCAGCAGGAAGGTGCCGATGCCGGCCGTGAAATGGCCCTGGGTCACGAAGTCCCCGTAGGTCAGGGCCAGGCCGCCGAAGGCGTCCTTGAGGATGGCCAGCCCCAGAAAGAAGAGCCCGAAACCCGCCAGGGCCATACCCAGGCCCTTGAGGCGCTTGGACGTGCTCATGAGGCGCAGGGCCACGCCCAAGGTCAGGATCGGCAAGGCCAGGGCGTCGATCTTGAAGCCGAAGCCCACCAGGGAGACCAGCCAGCCCGTCATGGTCGTGCCCACGTTGGTGCCGAAGATCACTCCCAAAGACTGCCGCAGGGTCAGGACGCCGGCGTTGACGAAGCCGATGGCGGCCACGGTCACGGCGCTGGAGGACTGCACCACGCCCGTGACCAGGATGCCGGCGAAGACGCCGCGCAGGGGCGTCCTGGTCCAGCGGCCCAGGAGATTCCGCAGGCCGCTGCCGGCGAAGACCGTCAGGCCTTCGGTCATGAGCAGCATGGCCAGGAGGAAAAGGGCCAGACCTCCCAAGGCGTTGGAGATACCTTCCAGGTTGACGGCTGCCGTCATGACATTCACCTCTTCCCGCGCCTCAGCCGAGCAGGCGCAGCAGCTCCATGGGATGGTGCAGGATCGCCGCGGCCCCCGAAGACTTCAGCTCGTCTTCGCTGCGGAAGCCCCAGGTCACGCCGACGGGAAACATGCCGGCGCCCGTGGCGGTCTGCATGTCCACGTCCGTGTCCCCGAGATACAGGATTTCCTGCGGCTCGACTCCCAGATGGCGGATGACCTGCCGCGGCCCGGCCGGGTCTGGCTTGACGGGCACGCCGGGCATC
>CALMTS010000239.1 GCA_937872685.1 uncultured Desulfomicrobium sp. | reverse complement strand
CGTTTGGCCTCGGGGTAGTCGGGCTTGAAAACGACGAGGAGGTCTTCGTACTGGGAAACCAGCCCAACGTACTGCTGCCGCAGTTGCTGAATGAGTTCGTTGTCGATGACCATGGGCATGGCCGAGACGCCGGACTCCCGCGCCTGGCTGTCCAGGGCTTCTTTCGTCAGACGCTGGGCATGGGCCTGCGCCAGGGCCGTGTTGATCTCCTCGAGCTGCTTGTAGACGAGGTTCATTTTGCTATCGAGGGAAACGATCCCGGCTTTCTGGGCGAATGTGTTCAGGTCTGACTCGGATTTTTCCAGCCTGATACGCGCCACCTCGACCTGTTTCTGCAACTGTTCGTTGGCCAGGGCCGCGGCCCCGACCTTCTTGTCCATCTGCCAGGAGATGAAGGACCGGATGAGGGTGTTGACCACATCCCGGGCCAGAGCCGGATCGGGGGAGGAAAAAGCCAGGTTGAGGATGGTCGTGTCTCGTTCAGCCTTGATCTCGAGATTGTCCGAAAACGTCTTGAGCAGGCGCTGCTGGATTTCGGCATCGTCAACTTCTGGATCGGATTCACCCTTCCCACGCCCGAAGAGAGCGCCGATGGCCTCCCTGATGCCGCCAAGAATGCCTGGGCCCTCGTCTTTAGCTGCGATTGCCTCATTAAAGTCGGGATTGTTGACCAGGTCCAGGGTCTCGATGACCCTCCAGGCCAGGGAATCCGAGGTCAGGAGCTTGGTCTGCGTGTTCATGAACTCCCTGGTCTGGGTCTGAGGCACGACCATGTCCTCGAACTTGGTGACCTTGGGCGGCTGCAGGTTGAATTCCAGCCGGCCCGTCGCTTTGTAGATGGGCGTCATGGCCAGGGTGACAATCATTGTGGTGACAAAGACCACGAACAGCACGGATCCGATGAGCCACTTGCGCCGGATGATCACATCCAGGTAGTCCCGCAGGTCGATCTCGTCGTCCATCTGTGGCGGAGTCTCGCGGAATTCCGTGGAGGGCAGCGTGGTTTGCCCGATCTGTACAGGCGGAAGATGGGGTGTCGCACCTTCCGGGAGGGCATCCAGATTGTCTTTGTCAGCCATACGTGAAAATCCTTATCATCATGACATGGTTTGGTATTAAATCGCCTTTCGCCTATCCATGCGGCGTGAATGTTGTCAACTGCTGAAAAAATCCTTTTTCCCTTGACACGTCGTCATTTTTTGGTGTTTAACTCAAATCGTCTAATGGCGAATATGTACGTCAAATACGTTGATGTTTATGATTTTATGTATTTTGCTCACTGGTTAACGGAGGAAAACATGCTCAAATTCCAGAAAATTTCCGTCTTCCTGGTTGCGGCCCTGCTGCTCGCGCAGCCCCTCTTCGCGGATTCCGCACCGCGCCTGGTTCCGCAGGGCTCCGTGAAGCTCCTGGCCAGCGGCACTGTCGTGGACAAGGAGATGCCTGCTCCCGCCGGAACGCTCATGGCCTGCAACGGCCAGTGCTATATCGAAGCCAACGGCCTGCAGCTGATGGGCTCGGACAAGACCGTATTCGCGGTTCATGAGGAAAGCGACAAGTTTTCCGTCATGGTGCAGGAAGGCAACGTGGAATTCGCCCTGAAATCCGACGCAAAGCCCGTGGAATTCAAGACCCCCTTCGATACGCTTGACGCCAAGCCCTACATGGTTCCGACCAGCTCCGACGCCGTTGTCCGCGGCAACCTCCAGGTCACCAAGGAACGCGCCGTTCTGACCCTCACCCAGGGATCCCTGGAACTGACCAATTCCGAAGGGCAGAAACTCATTCATGCCGGCAACACGCTGGTCCTGGCCCAGGCCGTTGTCGGCGGCGCCGCTGGCACCGGCTCTGCCATAAGCGGCGCAAGCCTGGCGGGCGCGGCTGTTGGCCTCGGCGGTGCGGCTGCCATCGGCGGCGCCATTGCCGGCACCGACACCAACGATTCTCCGGATGTGAGCCCCTTCAGACCCGAATAAGGGCAAGCGCCTGAAGAACGGGCCTTTCTTGTCGGGCTCAAATCTGCGGTATCGAACCCCTGGATTTTCCTGACCCGGGACGCCCCTCACCAACTTCCATCTGAACTCCCAAGGGCGGTGATTGATTTCACTGCCCTTTTTTTATTGTCTTTCCGGCTGGTCTTGTGTCAATATTGCCTCCTGCGAGCTACCCCCGCCTCTCTTTTTTGTCTGACTCCGGCGGAGCGTTTTTTCTGAAATAGATATTTAAAAGAAGGATTCTGTAATGAAAACCGTTTCGTACCGACTGGCCGACTCCGGCCGGAAGGGCATCAGAATGGTCCGTTTTTCGTCACTCCTGACGGCGCTTCTCCTGGCGGCGCTGACGTTGTGCCTCGCCTGCGGCGCCAAGGGTCCCAAGGTCACCACCGAGATCGGTCAGCTGACAGACGCTTCGACCGAAGGCGACAACTCGCAGGAAGTCGAGGAACTCAACAAGCAACTCTACGCCTCTTTCACCGCCACGCCGAGCTACGAGGACTACGTCAT
>CALMTS010000238.1 GCA_937872685.1 uncultured Desulfomicrobium sp. | reverse complement strand
GGGTTTCATGGCCGGCCTAGAAGAGCTTGCTGCCGATCTTGGCGTTCACGGCCGGGGAGACGAAGGTCGCCTCGCCGCTGTCCCTGCCCGGGTACTGCACGCCCAGCACCAGCACCTCCGAGACCACGTCCCCCATGGGGCGCGGCGGAAAGTTGAGGACCCCGAGCACAAGGCGCCCGACGACCTCGTCCAGGGGGTGGGAGGTAAAGCGTCCGTAGCTCGTGCGGCGGCCGTATTTCCCGAAGTCGATGACCATCCTGTAGGTGGGCTTGGGGGTCGAGGCACAGGACTCGGCCTCGATGATGCGCCCGAGCCGGATGTCGAGCAGGGCGAATGATTCCTCGAAGGACACCTCGGGTTTCGTTTCGGCGGCCATGCATTCTCCTTGAACGGGTTTGAACGGTGATCCTAGGCCTGCTGCAGGGAAGCCAGGGCCAGGGTCAGACCCAGGCAGACCAGCACTCCGCCGATGCCCCGTTCGACGACGTGGCGGGCCGAGGCGACGGCCCGCTGGGCCGGGGGGGAGGAAAAGGCCAGGGCCACGAGGATGAACCAGGCCAGGTGGGCCAGCGACATGAACGCCCCGTAGCCGAGCTGGACGGCCAGCGGCGTCCGGGGACTCACGACCTGGCTGAACAGGCTGACTACGAAGAGGGTTGTCTTGGGATTGGTGGCGTTGGTCAGGAAGCCCCGCCGCAGGGCGCCCATGTCCGACAGGGGCGGCGCGGCAGGGGTGCCCGGCTCCGTGGCCCGGGCCCGCAGCATGCCGATGCCCAGCCAGACCAGATACGCCGCGCCGAGGTACTTGAGCAGGCTGAACAGCACGGCCGAACGGGAAATGACCAGCCCCACCCCGAGCAGGCTGTAGGCCACATGGACGAGCACCCCCAGGGAGATGCCCGCGGCCGTGAGCACCCCGGCCCGGCGGGAGAGCATAATGCTGTTGCGCGTGACCATGGCGAAGTCCGCGCCGGGGCTGACGACGGCCAAGATGGTGATGGTGGCGACGGTGAACAGTTCGAGCATTTCCTTGTCCGGTCTTGACGGGTCGAGGGCGAAGTTCAGAGCCTTACTCCGGGTCCCGCAGGGAACGCAAGTCCGTCCCTGTTCGCCCTTGTCCGCAGGGACGAACTCGGATAGCGAAGGAAGGACAGTTCACGCGAGGTTCAAGGAGTCCTCATGACCATTCGGACCAAGGTCTTCCTCATCATCTTCGTTCTCTTCGCCGCCCTCGGCATCGCGGATTTCGTCGTCCAGCGCTTCGTCATCTACCCGAGCTTCCTGGAGCTGGAATACCGCGAGGCCGGCGAGAACCTGCAACGCATCTTCCACGCCATCGACCGCGAGAGCTACCATGTGGAACGCCTGTGCCGCGACTGGGCGATCTGGGACGACTCCCACGACTTCCTGGCCACCGGCTCTGAAGACTTCATCGAGAGCAACCTGGACGACGACTCCCTGGACAACGTCTCCCTGAATCTTCTGGCCTATTGCGACACGAAGGGCGTCATCGCCTGGAGCCAAGTCCTCAACTTCGAGGACAGAACCACGCTGCACCTCGAATTCATGGACGGCGGTACCATACCCCTGGATCACAGGACCCTCAAAGTGACTCCATCCCCCGAGGGCGGCAGGGGTGTTCGCGGCATCTTCCGCACGGAACACGGGCCCATGATCTTCGCCACCAGGGAGGTCCTGCGCTCGGACGGCTCGGGGCCCTCCAACGGCTTCCTGATCATGGGCCGCTTTCTGAACGAGACCATGCTCGAAACCCTGAAGGAGCAGACCCGCCTTGATTTCGAGATCGTCGACCCCTTCGACGAGTCGAAGTTCCTCTGCCGCACGGCCGGCATGAAGGCCATGCGCACCGGCTCGCTGGACTACTACACCAAATCCGAAGCGGGCAGGATGGTGACCTGCTCGGGATATCAGGACGAAAGCGGCGTCACCCTCTTCGGGGTCCAGTATGTCTTCCCGCGCGAGACCACGCGCAAGGGCCTGGAGAGCATCCGCTACGCCGTCTTTCTGGTCGTCGGTTCCGGCGTGACCGTGCTCGTGATCCTGAACCTCATGATGCAGGCCGTCGTGCTCAAGCCCCTGCAAAGGCTGACTGCGCACGCCACGAAGCTGCAGGAAAGAGGAGACTATTCCCTGCGCCTGAACCTGCATCGCGAGGACGAGATCGGCGTGCTGGCCAAGAGCCTCGACGCCTTGGTCCAGACCATCAACGACCGTACGGTGGAACTCCAGCAGGCCAACGACCAGCTCACCCAGCTGTCCCTGAGCGACGCCCTGACCGGCATCGCCAACCGCCGCATGTTCGACGCCTACCTCAAGCAGGAATGGCG
>CALMTS010000237.1 GCA_937872685.1 uncultured Desulfomicrobium sp. | reverse complement strand
AGGAACATGGTCACAGGCTCCTTTTCCTGCCGCACCCGGAAATCGTCCGCTTCCTCCCCCTGTTCAGCCGCTCCGAGGCGTTCCTTTTCATGAGTTGGACGGACCTGAAATCGGTCCAGGACCTTGTCGCAAGCTGCGCCATGGCCATAACGGATTACTCTTCCATCGTTTTCGATGTCGCGTACATTGGACGACCTGTTGCCTATTACCAATTTCCGGAGACTCCGGACATGTATTCCTCGCGGCGGAGGCAAGGATATTTTTCCTTCGACGAGGACGGCATGGGCCCTGTGCTGCGCACCCGGGGAGCTCTGGAAGACTGGCTTCGGGACGCCCTGCGTCAGGGATGCGCCCGTCAAAAGCCATACAACAGCAGGGCGGACGCCTTCTTCACTCTCCGCGACGGACAGAACTGCCGCCGGGCGTATGAAGCAATCATGGAAAGATCGAGATAAGATTGTTAACACACTTTAAAAATCTGTTAGCGGCAACATTATATTTTAAAACAATCGAAAATTATGAGTTTATACTATGAATTTATTAGAAGATAAAATTAAAAAAATTATGAGGCTTCAAGAAATTCAAAAAATTGTCGCAACAAATCCAAGACCTTCATTCCACGATCTCGATAGAAAAATCGAAAAATACATAAACTACGACAATGGCTTTTTCATTGAAGCAGGCGCAAACAATGGATACACGCAAAGCAACACATTTTACTATGAGTATAAAAGAAATTGGAAAGGAATTCTTATAGAACCAGTATTTCACAACTTTAAAACGTGCGAATACTTGAGAATCAATTCAAAAGTATACAACTGCGCACTCGTCTCATCTTCGTATCAGGAAAAGTCCGTCAAGATGAGATATGCCGGGCTTATGACTATCGTTGATGGCGCGCTAAAATCAAAAGAGAATGATGATTTTCAAATACAAAAAGCAATGAAATATGAAAACATTGACGACCCGTTCGACTTTGAAGTTGAAGCGAGAACTCTAACATCAATACTTGACGAATGTAATGTTCAGAAAATTGACCTCTTGAGTCTCGACGTTGAAGGATATGAAGCGCAAGTCTTGGAAGGTCTTGATTTCAACAAATACAGACCGAAATTCATTTTGACCGAGGCAAGATTCAAAGAAGAAATAGAAAAAATCATCCTGCCTTACTACAAACTGATCGAGGTATTCACAAACAACTGGGATCATTTATACGCAGCCAAATGGCCTCTCCCATTGGCGTAAGCAGGCCATCCCGATATGCCAGCCATCTCCATAGTCATCCCCGTCCACAACGCCCATGACTACATCCACCGTTTCGTGGCGTCATTGCAGGCGCAAACGTTCACGGACTTCGAGGCGCTCTTCATCGATGACGCCTCGCCCGACGAAAGCGCCTCCATCCTGGCCGGACTTTCTTCGGGAGACCCCCGACTGAAACTGCTGCGCCATCCCCGGAACCTTGGCGCTGGCGCAGCGCGAAATACCGGAATCAGAGCGGCCACAGGCGAAACGCTCTGCTTTGCCGACCCCGACGACTTCCTGCCCTCGACCTCCCTTGAAGCCCGGTACGCCGCGTTCAAAAATCACAACGCCATCGTGCGCGCCTGCCATGACGAAATCGCCGACGACGGCGCAATCCTTACGCACGAGACGCGTCCGCAAGGCCTCCCCCCCATCTTCAGGCCTGCCGATGTGGCGCAGCAGTTCGGCGTCAATCCGTTCCTGTGCGCCCACTGGACGTGGCTTCTGCCCACGAAAATGCTGCAGCGCATGGACATCCGCAATGAGGAAGGCACCCGCACCGCCGAGGACATCATGTTCCTCGTCCAGCTGTACTTCAACGTCTCGAAGCTGGTCTGGATATCCGACACAGTGTACCATTGGATGAAACGAACTGAATCGCTCTCCAATACGTTCTACACCAATGAACACTATTTCAACTACCTTCAATGCGTTGACACGTTTTACAACGAAGCATTGAAAAACAAGCGCATCGATCTTGCCGACTCTTTTTGCAACGACTATCTAGGGTGCTATATCTCACACCTCCTCTTGCAAATTATCAATGGCAAAAGCTCGGAAGACGACGCACACGCCGTTATTCGTGAGGCTGCCCGGATATGCACCAAGCACGGTGCGCTCAATCGCTGTATTCCGAAAGTCCACAAAAACATTCTTTTCAATTCCGGATTTTTTCTGCTCTGGAATGCGCTTACAGACGACAACCCGTCGATGACACAACGACTCATCAAAGGTCAGAACACTGTCACACATCTGTATGAGAAAGCCTTGCAGGGTCGCCGCCCAAGGGAACAGCACGCGCAATGACGGGCCAACCATCCGGATTCCTCACGCGCCTCGGGCGTCACCTCCCGGAATGGCCCACGGGCCTGGCCGGGCGTGGACTCATGCTTCGGCATCTGTCGAATCTTCTGGCCCTTCCGCTGGCCGGCGATTTCCTCGCTCTAGGGCACAGTCTGGCACTGTGGCGCTGGCAGCTTCTCCCGTGGGACAGGCAAACCATCGATACGGTATCGGCCCTGGCCAAGATGGTCGGGCAGCCCGCACTGCCCGCCTGGACTGCGGAGAAGGCGCGCACCGAAGAACACTTTGTCCCGGCCATCCAGGCCATCGCCGAGGGGCGGGCCGAGGCGGCCGCCGAACTGTGGATGAAGCATGGCGCAGCCGCGGGCAATGCCTCCTGGCTGGGAGAAACCGGGCTTTTTTTCCTGCAGAACGGGGACGAGGCCCGCGCCAGGATGGTGCTTGAGACCACCACCCTCGCCGGCAACCATCCGGTTCGCCTCCTCCTGCAGGCGTTTCTGGCGTACTGCTACGCCTCCCCGGAGTCCGCGATCACGGCAATCCGCGACCTGCCCGAAGACTTCCGCTGGATACGGAGCCTTCTGGAAGCGCAGTGCCTGCTCCGTCAGGGCGGCACGGATGGCGCAGGCGTGCTGCTGAAGCTCTGGCGCGAGATCCCCTGGCACCCGAATCTGACCCTCAAGCTCCACGATCTGCTTGCACCGGTTGCCGCACCGGCCCCGCCCGAAGCCGACACCGCCGTGCTGATCTATTCCTGGAACAATGCCGACCTGCTGGAAAAAACCCTGCAAAGCCTGGCGCAAAGCGAACTCGGCGCGGCATCCGTCCTGATCCTCGACAACGGTTCCGCGGACCATACGCAGGCCGTTGTGCATGCCTCCGCAAACTTGTTCGGAGAGCGCCTGAAGAGTTTTCGCCTGCCGGTAAACATCGGCGCTCCGGCAGCACGCAACTGGCTGCTCCGGCATCCGGAGGCGAGCCGCTTCCGCAGGCTCGTCTTCATGGACGACGACGTCCTCCTGCCGCCCGGCTGGCTCTGCGAACTCACGTCGCACGCTCGGCGCACTCCGCGCGGAGCCATCGTCGGGTGCCGCATCATGGACCAGGCGCCGCGCCGCAGCGTGCAGATGGCTGACGTCAACCTGCTCGCCCCCGATCCGGACGGTGAATTTCTCATCGCCAACGCCGGCGGCGGCGAATTGGACCTCGGCCTGCACGACTACAACCGCCCCTGCCTGTCCGTGACGGGATGCTGCCACATGATGGACCGCGAACGCGCGATGGAGCTCGGTGGCTTTGACCTCCGGTTCAATCCTTCCCAGTTTGACGACTTCGAACTGGACCTGCGCAACGCGCTGGCCGGAGGCCACGCATTCTACGCCGGGCGGACGGCCATCAGGCACTGCCAGCGTTCGAGCCTGAACCAGGCCGACAGCGAGGCCAAGCAAGGCCACATCCAGGGGAACCTTCTCAAGCTCAACGCCAAATACACCCCGGAACAGAAAGACGAACTGCTGCGCATCAACCGCCAGCTGCTCTGGGCCGATCTCCTGGCCAGGACACGGGACCTGGAGAACCTATGAGCCTCCACGTTTCGGTGGTCATTCCCGTCCTGAACCAGTGGCACCTGACCGAGCGCTGCCTGCGCACCCTGTGTGAACACTCGCCCGGCGATATCCGCGTCGTGGTCGTCGACAACGCCTCTTCCGACGAGACCGGATGCTCCTGCCCGGCCTTGGGCAAGGCTCTGTTCGGCCCGCGATTTACGTTCCTGCGGCAGGAGGCGAACCTCAACTTCGGCCCGGCCAGCAATCTGGGGGCCTCCCATGTCCGGGACGGCTTCCTCCTCTTCCTCAACAACGACACGGAACTGCTGCCGGGCTGGCTGCCCCCCCTCATCGCGGCCCTGGACAACCCGAAAATCGGCGCGGCCGGGCCCCGCCTGCTCTACCCCGACGGACGGGTGCAGCACGTGGGCACGGCCTTCACCCCGCAGCTCGGCCCGACGCACATCTTCGAGCATTTTCCCGGCGACCATCCGGCGGCATTGGCTAGGCGGCGCTGCCAGGCCATCACTGCCGCCGCGCTGTGCATCCGCGCCGGCCTTTTCAGGGAATTGGACGGGTTTTATCCCGAATTCAGAAACGGCAGCGAGGATCTCGACCTCTGCGCCCGCATCCGTGCGCGCGGACTGCAGCTCGCGGTCTGCCCCGAATCGGCCGTCATCCACCACACCAGCCAATCGGCCGGACGTTTCGACCATGACGGCGCCAACGCGGCGCTGCTCAGGTCACGCCAGGCGCAGGCATTCGTCCCGGACCTGCACCTCTTTGCGCGGCAGGCGGGATACAGGCTGCGCCTGACTCCCTGGCTCACGCCGTTCATGGCGCCGCCGGAGCAGATATTTCGCATGGAAAACCAGATGGATTTGGGCGAACTTCGAAAGGCGCTCCTGAAGGAGCCACTGTGGGAAGGCGGGTACGGCCTGCTCGCAACCGCCGCCCTTGATGCAGGCGATCACGCCCTGGCCCTGGAAGGCTTGTTCCTGCGCAGCCAGTTCTTTCCGGGCGTCGAAAACTATCGGCGTCTGCAGCACGCAGCCGCCGGTATGGGCAGAACAACACTGGCCGCTGACGTCGCCCAAAAAATACGGATCATCGAGGCAATCCTCGCCGACCGGCCGAAACTCGCCCGGACGGCCCAGACCCTGGCCGCGCGCTTCAAAGCCGCGGGCCAGCCGGAACTGCACGCGCTCTACCGCGACTGGCTGGCGGAATTCGCGCACGCCACGTAGGCCCGCAGCTCACCCGACCCGGTACGTCCGCTCCTCCAGGCCCTGAACCATCCTCTCAGCCCACTCCACGCCCTGCATGACGGAGTGGTCCATGTTGGCCACTTCGTATTTCCACCCCCCGAAGCGGCCGCGCGAATAGACGCGCCGCTCCTCCAGCCATGGCTGCACCACGGCGAGCGCCCGGTCCCGCCCCAGCGTCGGCACCGGATAGCCGTACTCCACGTTCATCTCCCATGTGGAGGCGATGGCGTCATCCCGCCGCACGAGTGTCGTCGCCCTGAGTCCGCCGATGACCTGGTCCTGCATCCCGGCCAGATTCTCGGGTTTGTGCCTGGACGAAGACACCTCGCTCATGAAGCCCATCTGACGACCCGGAATGGCCACGTTGTTGGGCGAATAGTTGTGGAAATTCGTCACGCGATAGAACGGGCAGTCCGACTCGGGAAAATACATCCAGCAGGTCGGGTCCTCCCGCATCCCCTCCACACCCACGCCTGACACGAAGACGCGGTTGTGCTCCAGGTCGGCGGCCGCACGGTGCAGTTCATCGGACTCGGGACGGACCCAGTCCTGCACGAGCCTGTCCAGGGGGCCGGTGTTCAGGAGATGCTCCCACTCCACCCGCTGCCCGTCGGCCAGTTCCACGGCCTTGCCCTTGATGTCCACGCGCACCACGGAAGCGTTCAGCCGAAGATGTCCCTCCACCCTGGCCGCCAGACGGTTGAATATCTCGCCCGTGCCGCCGTGCAGCGGAAAGCGGAAGGTGTTGTTGGGGCCCCAGCCAGAATCGTCCAGGCCGAGAACGAGATTTTTGAGCACCCCTTCCAGGTCCACCACGGACACCCGCTCTCCGATCCACGAATACTGCATGAGCTCCGGCGGGGTGGCCCAGACCTTGAAATTGTAGGGTCGCATGAAAAGCCGGGCGATGCCCGACCCGAACACGTAATCAATCCAGTCGCGAAAATTCGCGAGGTGCGGGGACCGCTCCCGCAGCAGGCCCTGCACGCATTCCCAGACCAGTTCCCTGGGCAGGTGGCGGATGTTGTTCTGGAATGGGTACGGTACCCACGTGTCGGCCATGCGTACGCGGGCGATGCGCTGGTGTTCAAGCCTGTCGTCACCGAGCAGACTGTCCAGCAGGCTGTTGAAGTACTCGTAACGCGAAAAGACCACGTGCCCGCCGATATCCCAGGTGAATCCGGCGGAATCCCTGAAGCTGGCGGCCAGCCCCCCCGCATGGCCGTCCCTTTCCAGGATCACGAAATCCCTCTCGCCCAGCTCCAGCAGCCTGTGCGCCGCGCCGAGCCCCGTGGGCCCGGCCCCGATGATCACGTATTTCATGCCTCCCCCCCGGCCAGCCAGCGCATGACCCAATCGCGTTTCCTCATGAAATCCCGGAGCAGCACCCCGGACTCCCAGGCCATGATCCCTTCGTACTCCTGAGCGGAGTACTTCATCTGCAGCTTATGCATGTTGCCCAGGGAATTCCCGAATTCCGAAGTGCTCGTCCGGGAACTCTTGCCCGTGCGCTTCTTGTGGCGGATGCCCAGAAACCCCTGATACACGGCGTACTGCCCGGCCCTGTTCAGCCGGATGTCATGCTCCAGATCGTCGAACTGCGTGGGTGAGAAACGCAGGTCGAAGCCGCCGCTGCCCTGCAGCCGGTCCATGCGGAAAAGATGGCAGCAGCCCGTGACCGAGGCGCAGGGCCGCAGGTAGTCGAACTGCCCGAAGTCCAGGGTCTGGTGCTGCAGGTCCGAAACCTTGAACCGGCGTTGCGCCTCTTCTTCGGAGACGGGGGGTACCAGATGCAGGTCCGTGCTCTGCATCACGCGGTCCTGCGCGTGGTCCACCACCTTGCAGCCCCACACTCCGGCCTCGGGATAGGCGGCGACGGCCGCACCGAGCGTCTGGAGCCAGTCGGCGGGCAACTCCACATCGTCGTCCAGATACGCCATCCAGTCGCATTCCCGGATCTCGGGCACGCTCATGAGCCAGTTCCTGGCCGCCGGGGCGCCGATGTTGACATGCAGATCGATGCGCCGGAGCCGTCCACCCGCCTTTTCCTCCCAGGCGTCCAGCACTGCCGCCGTGCCGTCTGAACTGCCGTTGTCCAGCACCCAGACGGGATTGTCGCCGATGTCCGAGGCGAAAAGGCTGTTCAGCGTGGCGTCCAGCTCCTCCGCCTTGTTGTAGGAATAGAGGGCGATGGCCACGCGCCCGGGCAACGCGTCCCTGCGCATCCCGGTTCCCTGCGCCAGATCGAAAACCCGCAGAATCTCCGAAGTCAGCCACGGCGCAGCCTGAAATGCGCTCAGCCACAGGGCGCGGGCCTCGCCTTCCCGCCCTTCTGCGAACAGCCGCTCGGCCCGTCGCAGCTCCGCGTCCCGGCCAAAGGCCTTGGCGTATGCGCCGCAGGCCGCTTCATGCTGTCCGACCAGCCAGGCCACGTCGCCGGCCAGGGACTTGCGGAACGGCTCCAGGCCGCTCCAGTCCTGGCGCAGCATGGTCCCCAGCAGTTCCTGGTCCTGCTCGAACATGCCCAGGCTGACCACCTGCTGCCACCAGTAGAGATTCCCCCCCTCTTTGGACAGCTGGGTCAGCAGAAAACGGCGGAGCTTCTCGCTGTCGCGGCTCTCCGCCAGGCGGCGGTAGTAGCGCAGATCCTCGGGCCGTTGCCACCTGGCGGCCACTTCGCGCGCCAGGGCCTTGGCGCGGGAATCCAGGCACGGCCACTTGCCGTCCAGGGCCAGCAGCTGCCCTGCGAGCTGCCCGTCCAGCGGATCCTTGCTCCAGGCGGCCTGCAGCAGATCCATGCCCAGGTCCAGATGGATTTTTCGCGCTGCCGTCGCCTGGTTCTGGGCGCCGGCCAGCAGCTCCTGGGCCAGGTGCATGAGATGCAGCTTGCCCTCGCTGCCAACGAGGAGCCCGCGCCTGACGGTTTCAGAAAGCAGGGCCCATGTTTCGGTGAAGCTGTTCATGAATGCTCCGAAAATTCAAGACTCAGACGATGCAGAAGCGTCCTGTGGTCCGGCCCCAGTCTGGCGCTCAAAAAGCTCTCTTCCAGCCGGGCGGCCTCGTACATGAAGCCCGGAACGGACCGGGCGGTTTCGTGGTAGCGGTGCCGCATGACCAGCGTATGGTCCACGGCCAGATTCCAGCCCATACGCGGGGCCTTGAGGGTAAACGCCACATCCACCCCGTACCCGATGGGGTTGTCCAACCAGTCCAGGCCGGCTTCCCGCCAGTACGCGAGGGAAATGAGCGGCGCGATGCCGTCCACGTAGGACACCGTCCGGAAATCCCCGCTTTCAAGGCGGACCATGTGGCCATGGTAGGGGTTGGCCGTCACGGACGGCGAATAGACCGCGACCCTGCCGACTTTCGCCTCGATCCGCCGCAGCCGGTGCCACGCATAGCCCATAAGGGGGCCGGAGCGCAGGAACACGATGTCGTTGTTCAGGAACCAGAGATGGGAAAAGCCTTCGGCCTCGGCCAGCTCCAGCGTGTGAGCCAGGGCCCCGGCCCAATAGATGTTGGTCTCAAGCCGTTTCCAGGCCTGCGGGTATGGCTCTGGCGCGGCGTTGTCGAGGACCCGGACCTCGCCGCCTGCGGGCCGCTCATGGAACTGCCGGTGCAGGCGGGCCGTGGAACGCGCGTCACCGTAGTGGAGGATGACCGTCAGCAACCGTCCGGACAGCCCGCTCATAGCGCCTCCAGTTCGTCCAACTGGCGCGGAGGGGCGTACCATTCCGCGGCCCGACGCGCATTTTCCAAAATTTGCGCAAGTTCCTCTCCGCCTGCCCGAAGCACCGCCAGCGCCCGCTCCAGTCCCCATGCCGCGCCCAGCACGTCGCCGTCCTCCACCCACCATCCGTTGCCGCCCCAGGGTACGAAGCGCGGTGCATAGCCACGCGGCAAGCAGCCGTCAGGCTCGACCTGCCGCATGTAGTCCCATCCGCCGAAGCCCGTAAAGCCCGTGCACAGGCAGCCGCTGGCCAAGGCCTCCAGGGGCGGCAGGGAGAAACCCTCGGGAAACCCGGAAGCGAGAAACACATGACAGGAGCGCAGGGACTCGGCCACGCCGTACCTGTCCAGCCCGTGGATGGGAACCCAGTGCACGTCGGCCGCAGGATTGCGCTCCTCGAAAATACGACGGACCTGCTCGGCCAGGGCCTTGTTCTTGCGGGGCATGAAGGCGATGCGGACGGGCCCATCAGGCTTGGCCGCCGGCGCGTGAAAAATCCCGGCATCGATGCAAGGCCGGACAATGCCTGGCCGCCGTCCCAGGACCTGTTCCATGTGCCAGGCCACGGGGTCGGATACGGCTAAAAATTCCACCGGCAGGTCGCGCCAGTGGACGCCCGGTTCCAGGCCGTGAAAGAGATAGGACCAATTCTGGCAGTAGAGCACCGTCCGGCACCGCGCGCGCAACCCGAAGACCAACGCGTTGGGCCAGCCCTCGGGAACGAGGAACACGTCATCCCGGGCCAAGTCCGCCTGGCCGGCACGCAGCCAGGGCAGGTCAGCGGAGGCGGCCTCCCGGGGGGGCGCCTCCCAGCACAGAACGCCGCCAAGCCGTCCCATGGCCAGCAGCTGCCGGGCGATCTGCAGCAGCACCATACAGCCGCCGGACATGGTTTTCAGGGGCGGGTAGAATATCCAGACCTTCATGGCCTGCACCGCAGCCCGAACATGAAATTGACCAAATGAAGCCTCATCCCGGACAATGAGCAAAAAAAAGGCCATGCGCGAACATGGCCTCCATCCCGAACAACCGGGTCAAGGGGCGAGCCCCTTGCGGGGCGCGGGGCAGCGCCCCGCTCTTCCCCTCTCCCCCTACGACTGGTCCTTGGCCCGGATCTCGGCGCGCTTGATCTTGCCGCTGATGGTCTTGGGCAGTTCCTTCACGTAGTCGATGATGCGCGGGTACTTGTAGGGCGCAGTCACTTTCTTGACGTGGTTCTGCAGCTCCTTGGTCAGGGCGTCGGAAGGCTCGTAGCCCGCTGCCAGGGTGACGGTGGCCTTGACGGCCTGGCCACGGTCGGGGTCGGGCACGCCGGTCACGGCCGCCTCGACCACGGCCGGGTGGGTGATGAGGGCGCTTTCGACCTCGAAGGGCCCGATGCGGTATCCGGAACTCTTGATGAGGTCGTCGATCCGTCCCAGGAACCAGAAGTAGCCGTCCTCGTCCATCCAGGCCTTGTCGCCGGTGCGGTAGTAGCCGCCGGTCATGACGCTGGCGGTCTTGGCCTCGTCCTGCAGATAGCAGTTGAAAAGACCCACCGGGCGTTCAGGTTCGATGCGTATGCAGATCTCCCCTTCCACGCCGGGGGGGCAGGGATCGTCGTTCTCGTCGAGGAGCCTGATGTCCCAACCCGGGCACGGCTTGCCGATGGAGCCGGCCTTGGGCGTCATGAAGGGGAACGTGGCGATCTGCAGGGTGGTCTCGGTCTGGCCGTAGCCTTCGTAGATGGGCATGCCGAGCTTCTCCACCCAGGTCGTGAAGACGCTGTCGTTCAGGAGTTCGCCGGCCGTGGTGCAGTGGCGCAGGGCCGAGAGGTCGTAGGCCGAGAGGTCCTCGCGGATGAGGAAGCGGTAGATGGTCGGGGGGGCGCAGAAGTTGGTGACCTTGTGGTCGGCGATGACCTTCAGAAGCCTGGCGGGCTCGAACTTGCCGCGGAAGTCCCAGACGAAGACCACGCCGCCGGCCAGCCACTGGCCGTAGAACTTGCCCCACACGGACTTGGCCCAGCCCGTGTCGGCCACGGTCAGATGGAGGTTTCCGGGCTCGATGTCGTGCCAGTAGGAGCCGGTCATGATGTGGCCGAAGGGGTAATTGAAATTGTGCAGGACCATCTTCGGATGCCCGGTGGTGCCGGAGGAGAAGAAGATGGTCGCCGGGTCCTCGCCGCAGGCCGCGTCGGCCGGGCGGGGAAAGAACGGGGACGCATTCTCGACGATCGAGGAGAAGCTGTTCCACTTCCCTTCGTTCTGTTCCAGTCCCGCCATGACGAGCACATCCAGGGTCGGGCAGTCGGCCTGGGCGGCCTCGACGGTGGCCCGCACGGAGGTGTCGACGATGGCGCCCTTGATGGAGGCGAAATTGACCCGGTAGGTAATGTCCTTGGCCGTCAGCAGGGCGGGGGACGGCACGCCCAGGGCGCCGAGCTTGTGCAGGGCGAGCATGACGGTCCAGAATTCCACCCTGCGGTGCAGGATGATCATGACCTTGTCGCCGCGGCCTATCCCCAGGGCGCTCAGGGCGTTGGCCAGGCGGCTCGACTGCTCGGAAAAATAGCCGAAGGTGTATTCGCGTCGGATGTCGGCGTCGTCGACGTGAACCATGGCCAGGCGTCCAGGTTCCTCGGCGGCCGCGGCATCGACCATGTCGTAGGCGAAGTTGTATTTCCCGGGAATGTCCAGGGCGAAGGAATCCTTGAATTCTTCGTAGGAAGTGGGGCGCAGTTTGGTGTGCATGTGTGCTCCGGTGGTGTTTGGTGTGGTTTCCGGTGTGGCTGCGTTCGGGGACAGGTGACGAACCTGGCCCCTAGATAATCACGTCCAGAAACTCGGCCGACTGGCCGTCCAGACCACGCAGGGCGTGCGGGGTGCGCGAAGTGAAATAGAGGCTGTCGCCGGGCTCCATGACATGGACGGCGTCGCCGAGGGTGATTTCGAGCTTGCCCTTGAGCATGTAGATGAACTCCTGCCCGGGATGCTCGTTGAACTTGAGGGACTCTTTGTCTTTGGGGGGAACCGTGACGATGAACGGCTCCATGCGGCGGCCGACGAAACGGTAGGCGAGGCTCTTGTAATCGTAGTCCTTGCGCCGCTCGACGCTCATTCCCTTGCCGCTCTTGACCAGGGAGGCGGTGTGCAGGTGCGCCTCCTTGCCGGACATGAGCACAGTCAGATCGACCTGAAAGGCCTGGGCCACGTTGAAGAGGTAGCTGACCGGAATTTCGTGTTCGCCCGACTCGTAGTTGCGAACGTCTTCGGGGGAAGCGCCGAGTGGTGCGGCCATCTCCTCCACGGTCATGTCCATGGCGTCCCGAAGACCGCGCAAACGGGGCGCGATTTCCTTGTAGGCGGGTTGTTGCGCATCCATAGCCTGCTCCTTGTAATAATGGATAAAACAGGGGCAGAAACTACGGGTTTCGGGCTTAAAAAGCAATCCGTAAGCGATAATCGAGTGACGGCCCTCGCCGCCCGTCACCTACACGTCGACAACGGAATTTTCGCAATTGCCGAACTCGCTGTAGCAGTAGTCGTCGGCGTTCCAGTCGTTTTCCCAGCGGTCGTCGTCGAGCAGGTAGCGGAACTGGTAGGAACGGCCGGGCTCCAGGTCCACTTCGACCTTGAAGGAGCCGTCCTTGAGCCGTTTCATGGGCAGGCCGTGCATGGACCAATCATTGAACTCGCCCACCAGGAAGGCCGTCTGCGCCTCCCCCGCCGCCTCGGCGGAAAGCCGGAAGGTCGTCCTGCAGATATTCTTCGTCTTCAGATATTTCTTTTCTATGCTCATTTCGTCCTCCATTGTGCGTCCAAATCTCCATGCAGGGATGCATACACATCCATATACTCGCGGGCTGAATCTTCCCAGGAAAATCTCGTCTTCATCGCGTTGACCTGAATTTCGCGCCAGGCTGCCCGGTCCTCCCATACGCGCACGGCCTCGCGCACGGCTGCGAGCAACGCCTCGGGCGTGGGGCGATCGAAAATGAACCCGTTTGCCCCTTCGGCGGGATAGGGGGTGATCGTGTCACGCAGGCCGCCCACGGCCGTGGCCACGGGCGGGGTGCCGTAGCTCAGGCTGTACATCTGGGTCAGGCCGCAAGGCTCGTAGCGCGAGGGCATGAGGAAGATGTCCGAACCCGCCTGGATGACGTGCGACATTTCCTCTGTGTAACCGATGATGCCCACGACCCGCGTCGGGTAGTCCTCCATGACGGCCATGAGCCTCGCCTCGTACTCGGCCTTGCCTTCGCCCAGGACCACCAGCCCCACGTCCAGCTTCATGAGTTCGGGGATGATGTCGAGGACGATATCGATGCCTTTCTGCCCGCGAAGCCGGCCGATAAATCCGAGCACCGGGCGGGTTTCCAACCCCGGCGAGAGGCCCAGCATCTCCAGCAGGAGCGACTTGCAGGACTGTTTTCCTTCGGGGCGCAGGGCCGAATAGGTGCATTCCAGGACCGGATCGTGCTCGGGGCTCCAGATGGAGTAGTCCGCGCCGTTGAGAATCCCGATCAGGTCCGAACTGCGCCGGGTCAGGATTCCTTCCAGTCCGCACCCGAATTCCGGGGTCATGATCTCGCGGGCATAGCTGGGACTGACCGTGGTGATCTTGTCGGCATAGGCGATGCCGGCCTTGAGCAGATTGAAGCTGTTGTAGAACTCGACCCCCTCCATGTTCCAGGCTTCGAGCGGCAGGCCCGACTGCTCGAAGAGGCGGTAGGAGAACCGCCCCTGGAACGCCAGGTTGTGAATGGAGAAAACCGTGCGCACCCCGGCCCAGAAGGGGTCGCCGCGCCGCCAGAAGGCCAGGTATGCCATGGCCAGGGCCGCGTGCCAGTCCTGGGCGTGGACGATGCGCGCGCCCATATCCAGGTGGCGGATGGCGCTCAGGGCGGCCCGGCAGAAGAAGATGAACCGCTCGCAGTTGTCGAAATAGTCGCCCTTGTCGGTGCAGTAGTAGTTGCGCCGGTCAAAGTATTCCCCGCGTTCGACAAAATAGACGGGCAGGCCGTGATAGTCGGCCAGATATATGTCGGCCGTGGAATCGGGCCAGGGGTAGCCCACGGGGCAGTTCTCCTGGACCAGATGCACGGGGTACTGGCCGGTGGAAAGGCGGCCGTAGAACGGCGTGATGACCGCTGTCCGCACGCCCATGCGGGTCAGGGTCAGGGGCAGGATGCCCATGACGTCGGCCAGGCCTCCGGATTTGGAAAACGGATAGACTTCCGAAGTCAGGAAGACGATATCGTGAGGTGGTGTGATCATGTGCTCCCGCTTAGTCTCTTGGCAAAATCGGCGATGATCCGGCCATGGTCAAAAGCCAGTTCGGGCAGGGCGTCCAGCGGATAGAAACGGACGTTGCCTGCGTCATCCCCGGCACAGGGCGTCTGATCTCCATCGGCGACGGCGATGAAGGCGACGCTCAGGGTATGGAAACGCGGATCGCGGTCAGGTTCGGAATAGACTCCCAGCAGGCCGGTCAGCCGCACAGCAAGGCCGGTCTCCTCCAGGGCTTCACGCACTGCGGCCTGCTCGGCGCTTTCCCCGTAGTCGATGAACCCTCCGGGCAGGGCCCAGCCGTGAGGCGGGTTGCGCCGCTCGATGAGCAGGACGCCCTCACCTTGCC
>CALMTS010000236.1 GCA_937872685.1 uncultured Desulfomicrobium sp. | reverse complement strand
CTTGTGGATGGTCACGATCTGGACCGCGTCGCGGTCCGTGTCCAGGCGCAGCTGCGACTCTTCCGTGGCGTCCGCGCCGAGCTTTCGGGCGAACCAGGTCAGCAGGGCGTGCATGGACGCGCCGGCTTCGCGCTCCCGGGCATGGAGCAGCTCCATGCAGTGCAGGACATTGGTCAGGCGCCGCTCGCCGTCAGGCAACGAGACGAGACGTTCGCGCGCGTCGAGATCGGCGAAAAGGCGCTGCAGCGCTGCCATGACCCCGCTGCGTTCCCACAGTTCGCGATAGCCGAGGAAGCGTTCGAACCAGACGTCGAGACTGCCGCCCTGCTCCAGATCGACGATCTCCGGCGCGCGGAGGCCGACGACGGGCATGGCCAGGGCCGTGCGCAGTGCCTGAGGGCGCTGGCATTCGGCAATGCCTGCAAGCACCGACAGGAGCTCCCTGGCCTCGGGCGTGGCGAAGACCGACGAGGTGTGCGTCACCACGCTGGGGATGCCCAGGGCGGCAAGGGCCGTGTGGATGTCCGCGCCCTGGGCGTGGGTTTCGACCAGGACGGCGATGTGGCCGGGCAGCAGCGGGGAGTCGCCGATGAGGATGCGGCCCTCCCTGGCGCCGTTCAGCAGGCGGCTGGTCTCGGCGGCCACGGCGCGGCATATGCGCGGCGCAAGCCCTCCCTTAGCCAGGGGCTTGGCCTCGCTCGCGGCGTGCCAGAGCACCAGGGGCGCGGGCGCGCGGCCGTCCTCGGTGAACCGCTTGTGATCGCCGTCCGGGGCGCAGACCGGCTGGAAGGCGATCCTGCGGTGCAGGAATGGGTTCGAGGGCCTGGAGAATACGCGGTTCACGGCCTCGATCAGTTCGGGCGTGGAGCGATGATTGACCCCCAGGGTGCGGCTGCGCTCGCAGTTCTCGGCGGCCTGCAGGTACGTGTGCAGGTCTGCGCCGCGGAAGGAGTAGATGGCCTGCTTGGGGTCGCCGATGAGGAACAGGCGGTTCTCGGTGTCCGGGTCTGCGAAGAGGGTGCGGAAGATGTCGTACTGCAGGCCGTCGGTGTCCTGGAATTCGTCGATGAGGGCTGCGCGGTACTGGTTTCTGGCCGCCGCCACCAGTTCCGGGCTGGAAAGGGCGGCGTGCATGCCTCGCAGCAGATCGTCGAAGCCCATGACATTGCGTCGCCGCTTGAGCTCGTCCAGGCGTGCCGTGAATCCGGACAGGAAGGTGTGGCGCAGGTGGACCAGGAAGGGGACCAGGGCCTGGCGCAAGGTTTCTACACCTTCGAGGAGGGCCCGGATTTCTTCGAACAGCGGATGCTCCGGAGCCTTGAAAGCCTTTTTGGTCATGCTTTCCACGTAATCCGGGGTGAGCTCGCTCATGGCCTTGAGCTGGTCTTTGGAGTCGAGGCGGGGAACGTGGATGAAAGCGCGGACGGCTTCCAGGCGCTGGGCCAGTTTATCCGGGGTGAACATGCGCGCGTTGAAATTGCCCGCCTGCCCGAGCAGCAGTTCGCGGACCTCCCGTTCAATCGAGGCCCAAGATGCCTTGAGACGTGCGCAGGCGTCCTGCACCGCCTGGTCCAGGGACACGGGGTCCGGCGGGACGGTGCTGGGCACGATGCGGATGTCCTGGGACAGGAAGGGCAGATTCGCGAGTTCCGCGAGGAGGTCCGGGGTCAACTGGCCGCGTGCGGCCGTTCCGGTCAGGCCGGTCAGGGGCAGGAGGCGGCTGCGCCAGAAATCCAGGCAGACCTGGCGGCGCAGGTCGGACAGGTCCGGTTCGAGCTGCGTGTCGAAGAGTGCCGAACACTCGAAGCCGTTTCTGGACAGCATGCGCTGGCAGAAGCCGTGGATGGTGAAGATCTGGGCCAGGTCGAAGTTGCGAAGCGCCAGCTCCAGCCTGCGGACGGCGTCCGTTCCGGCGAAGCGGGCCAGGATGTCGCGTTCCAGATCGTCGTCGGCCACCAGCTCATCGGCCAGCACGCCGGCCATGTCCGCCAGACGCTTGCGGATGCGATCTCGTAATTCCTCCGTGGCCGCATCAGTGAAGGTCACGACGAGGATCTGGTCCACGGTGAGGTTCTTCTCCAGGAGCAGGCGCACGAAGAGGCCCGTCAGGGTGTAGGTCTTGCCGGTGCCCGCGCTGGCCTCGATGAGGGTCGTGCCGTCCAGGGGGGCGGCGCAGAGATCCATGGGTTCGGTCATGCCGTACCCCCGAAGAGCGGCGCGTAGATGCGCTCGGCCACTTCCGCGAATTCGTCCCAGTCCGGTTCGGCGTCGCGGAAGAGGAAGGATAGGTGCGGATCGTCCTTTTCGGCCGTGATGTTGAAGCCGCCTTCCCACTGCTTCATGGCCGCGGCCAGAGCCTCGGCCCGGTCCTTGGGCTTTCGCCCCGTGAAGCGGGCCTTGGCATAGGCCAGGGACGTGCGGGGGAAGAACGGCAGCGGCGCGCGCATGCCCCTGGCGTAGAGGGCCAGAAGATTCGTGAGACGCTCCCGGGAGTCCCCGGCTTCCGGAGCCGTGAAGCTGTCACCTGCTCCGAGGTGGATGGATTGCGCCTCGACCCCTGCGGCTGTGGCGGCCAGATGCCGGACCCACAGGCGGAGCATGTCCGGCCCCTTGGTCCCGGCCGGTCGGCAGGTCACGATGTGGTCGCCGTGCAGATCGATGCGGCCGGTCAGGATGCCGGCTTCAAGGACCAGGCGCAGGTCGCGCCGCGTTGGCGCTTCGTCGCCGATGAAGGCGCGGAGCTGTTCGGCCAGGGTGCGGATTCTGGCGCAGAGTTCGCCGCCTGCGTCCGTCCCCGCCTGTCCAGGGGGCAGGATCTGCCAGGCCAGAAGCATTCCCTCGAGGTCGGTTACGGGCTCGTGCAGGGCTGTGTGCAGCAGTGTCTGCAGCGGCCCGTAGGCGTCGAGCCCCCTGGGGGTGGCAAGGGGCTCCTCGTCCAGAAACTCGTCCTCCCCGCCGACCGGGTCGATGCGCAGGGCGCGCAGCAGGTGGCGGCACGGGTGAGCCAGGAAGCGGGTCAGCTCCTCGATGTCGACTTCATCGGCCGCGGCTGGGGACAGCTCCGCGGGGAAGAAACGTCCGGCCGCCTGCCGCTCGAACAGGGCCCTGGCAGCGTCGCGGTTCTGCTGCGAATAGGAGAAGAGGCGCGAGCCCTCGGTGAAATAGTCCGGGTGAAAGGCTTGCAGCCTGTGCCGTAGGACAAGGGTCTCGGAGGGCTTTTGTCCGCCGACCGTGTAGCTCCCGTCCAGGAAATCCAGCAGTTCCGAGACCAGGACCG
>CALMTS010000235.1 GCA_937872685.1 uncultured Desulfomicrobium sp. | reverse complement strand
GGTCGCGCTGCATGCGGCCTTCGAGCGTCCGGAACCCGGAGATTTTCTTGTTGTGGTCAACAGCGGCGACGATGTGCTCGAGGTGGCCGAAGGCTACCGGCAGGCGGACCGTCAGGGCGCCGACATCGGTTTCATGGAGAATGTATGAGGAAGATCGCGTTTGTCATCGGGGGTCTGCCCTTCGGCGGCGTGGAGAACTGGCTTTTCGACATAGCCCTCAGGCTCAAGGCCTCCTCCACGCACGAGTGCAGGATTTTCAATGTCTCGGGAACAGGCGTCAAACTGCCGGAATTTCAGGCCGCGGGGCTCGACGTGGTGAACATCGGCACCTCCGACGCCGCGGCCTCGACCCACAGGCTGGACACGGCCTTGCGCCTGCGCCGGGAGCTGAAAGGCTATTCCCCCGACATCATCCATACCCTGCATTTCAGCGGCGATTATTTCGGGCGCATCGCGGCCATCGGGCTCGGCATCCCCGTCATCACCCACCTGCGCAACACCAAGCGGGAGAAGAAGCCCAGTCGCAGGTTCTTCAACAAGCTCCTGTCCCTTTGCACCGACGCCTACATCTCCATTTCGCGCGCCGTGGAGGAGGTGGTCGAACAGGACCACAACCTCTTCAGGCGCCGGCAGTTCATCCTCTACAACGGCGTGGACACGCAGCGCCTCGACTGTCCGCCCCACGACCTGCGCGCCATGTACGGCCTCCAGGGGCGCATCGTCATCGGCGTGGGGCGGTATGTGGCGCAGAAGAATTTCGAGAGCCTCATCCGGGCCGTGAAGATTCTCCTCGATGCCGGGAAGGATGTCTCCCTGGTGCTGGTCGGTGAGGGGAGCAGCCGGGACGTTTACGAGAAGATGATCGCGGAGCTGGGTCTGCAGGGGCGGGTCGTGCTGACGGGGTACCGCAAGGATGTGGCGGCCTTTCTGCGCGGGTCGGACATCCTGGCCATGCCGTCCTTTTTCGAAGGCTTTCCCATTGTCCACCTCGAAGCCATGTACTGCGGGATTCCCGGGGTGTTTTCGCGGTTCGTCCCCTCGCTGGAGGTCAGCTCCGATGCGGCCATCGTCAGCGAGTGCTCGGCCGAAAGCGTTGCCGCCGGGATCGATGTCCTGCTTTCCGATCCCCGGAAGTACGCTACCCTGGCCGAGGCGGGGCGGCGCATCGTCGTCGACCACACCATCGAGCGCTACCTGGAGCGGCTCTTCGCCATCTACGACGAGGTCATGGCCAGGGCCTAGGCCTTCCGCAGCATCTCCCCCAGCCCCGAGTCGCGCCGGACCGGGCGCTGCACCGCATCCCGGACCTGCCCTGCCGCGCCGACGAGGGTGAAGCGCTCGCGCGCCCGCGTCAGGGCGGTGTAGAGGAGTTCGCGTCCCAGGACCGGGCAGGGCTCTTCGGGCAGGACCAGCACTGTGTGGCGGAACTCCGAGCCCTGGCTCTTGTGCACGGTCATGGCGTAGCAGGTTTCGTGTCGGGGCAGGCGGGCCGGGGCGAAGGACTCGAAGCCGTCGGCCGTGGCGAAGAAGACCCGCAGGGTCCCGTCCACGGGCAGGGCGATGCCCGTGTCGCCGTTGAAGAGGCCCAGGCTGTAGTCGTTTTCCAGGACCATGACGGGTCTGCCCGTGTACCAGCCGTCCCCGGCCGGGGCCTTGAGGACTTCCCGGGCCAGGCGGTTCAGGGCCTCGGTGCCGCGCGGGCCCTGGCGGACCGGGGAGAGCAGGCGCAGAGCGCCGAAAAGTTCGAAGGCCCGGGCCGCGTCCGCGACTTTCGCGAGCCCGCCGAAGGCCGTGCGCAGGAGCGGGCCCAGCTCCGTTGCCAGGGGCGCGTTCCCCACGCAGGGCCTCATCTCCAGATCTCCATGACTCCCTTCCAGCAGCGCTGCCGCCTCGTCGGCCCTGCCGTCGCGGACCAGCGCGGCCAGGGCCGCGATGCCGCTGTCCGCGCTGAAGCGGTAGCTCTTCCGCAATTCCACCACATGATCCCTCAGGGGCGCAGCCTCGCTGGACACTGGCAGGGCCGCAACGCCCGCTCCGGCGGCGAGGGCCGCGAATTCCTGCGAAAAGGCGTTCACGACGCCCTCCTGGCAGAGGTTGGCCAGCACCGCGCCGGCCTCCACCGAGGCCAGCTGGTTGCGGTCGCCCAGCAGGACCAGGGCGGCGTGCTCCGGCAGGGCGTCCAGGAGCCTGGCACAGAGCTCCAGGTCCAGCATGGAGGCCTCGTCCACCACCAGCATGTCCAGGGGCAGCGGGTTGTCCTTGTGGTGCCGGAAACCGCCGGCGCTCCATCCCAGCAGGCGGTGCACGGTCTGGGCGCTCTGCGAGAGGCTTTGCGCCAGTTCCGGGGGCATGGTGCCTTCGGGGAACGCGCCGACCAGGGCCTCGCTCATGCGGGAGGCCGCCTTGCCCGTGGGCGCGGCCAGCCGGATGCGGAAATCCCTTCCCTGATGCATGCGGGCCGCGAGAGTCAGAATCCGGGCCACGGTCGTGGTCTTGCCCGTTCCGGGGCCGCCGGAGATGACGCAGAGGCGGCTTCGCAGGGCCGCGAAGCAGGCCACGTCCTGCCAGTCCGTTTCCCCGCCTGGCTGTCTGAAAATGTCGGGCATCAGGCCGGGCGGGATCTCCCTGGGAGGTACTGCGGCCAGGCGCAGGAAGGCACGGGTCAGGGACTGCTCATCGCGGAAGAAGCGGGAGAAATACAGGCGTCCGCCACCCAGGACGAGAGGCAAACCGGAATCGGGGGGGCCGATGACGCCTGTTTGCGGCCAGGCGTCCGTCACGTCCAGGCCGATGGCGAGCAGGCGTTCCCGCACGTCGTCGTCTTCAAGATGGAGGCAGACGTGCCCTTCGCGCACGGCAAGTGAGACCAGGGCTGTCAGGCCCGCCGCGAGGTCCGCGTGCCCGGGCTGGGCCAGGGATGCGGCGAA
>CALMTS010000234.1 GCA_937872685.1 uncultured Desulfomicrobium sp. | reverse complement strand
GTAAACGTCAAATCAACCCCTTCTTCCACGCCCCCTCCGTCCGTGCCATGAAGCTTCATCACAAGGAGGCAACATGGCCAACGGACAGGACTCCCAGCAGGCGCTTGCCAAGCAAGAACGCTGGCAAGGCCACATCGACGCCCAGAGGCGGAGCGGGCTCAGCATCGGTCGCTATTGCCACAAGCACAGCCTCGCCCAGAGCACCTTCGAGTATTGGCGTCGCAAACTCGCCGTTCTTCCGAGCGTGTCTCCTCCTGTCCACGCGAGTCCGGTCATCGTACCAGTGCCGATCCAGGCCCTGCAACATGCGGAGACGATGACGGTCCCCGGACCATCGGCCGCACCACTGCGCCTTGTCGTCGCCGAGCGCTTCCGCATCGAAATCGACGGAGACTTCTCGACGCCGGTCCTGGAGAAGCTCGTCGTGGCCCTGGAGCGCCTGGCGTGAACGTGGTTCCGGGTTCGGCCAGGGTCTTTCTCGTGCTCGGGACCACGGACATGCGCAAAGCCATTGACGGCCTCACGGTCCTGGTCGCCGACCGCCTCGACCTCGACCCGCTCTCGGGTGCCTACTTCGCCTTCTGCAATCGCGGCCGGACGATCATCAAGATTCTCTCCTGGGACCGTAACGGCTTCTGCCTCTGGCAGAAGCGCCTGGAGCGCGATCGCTTCCCCTGGCCCGAGTCCATGGCCGCGGTCATGGACATCGGCGGCCGCGAGCTCTCCTGGCTCCTCGAAGGCCTCGACCTACGCCAGGTGCGCGGACATCGCCAAGCCAGGTATGAAAGTGTGCTCTGAGTATTATTCTGCTTGCAATATCATATGGTTGTATGTATCATGGTAGCCATGGACGTGCATGCTCTGCCAGACGACCCAGCCATCCTCAAAGGTGTCATCGCCGAAAAAAACCAGATCATCGTCGACAATCTCCAGACCATCACCGCGCTCGAAGAGCGTGTTCGGCTGTTCCAGGCTATGCTTTATGGCGCCAAGTCCGAGAAACGCCGGCCCGAGCCCGTCCAGCAGCAGCTCTCGCTGTTCGACGAGGCCGAAATCGAGGTCTCGCCCGAGGTCCAAGGCATTGTCCAGGTCCCGGCCCATGAGCGCAGGAAGCGCGGCCGTCGGCCCCTGCCCGCGGACCTGCCGCGCGTCGAGATCGTTCACGACCTGCCCGAGGCCGAGAAGACGTGCGCCTGCGGCTGCGAGCTGACCCGCATCGGCGAGGAAGTCTCCGAGAAGCTGGACATCGTCCCGGCCAAGATCCAGGTCATCCGGCATATCCGCATCAAATATGCCTGCCGGGGCTGTGAGGGCGTGGAGAGCGACGGCGGGGCCGTCAAACTGGCCCCATTGCCGCCCCAGGTCATCCCCCAGGGGATCGTCACGCCGGGGCTGCTGGCCTCCATCCTGGTCGCCAAATTCTGCGACGCGCTGCCGTTCTACAGGCAGGAGGCGGGCTTCGCCCGGCTCGGCGTCGAGGTGTCCCGGGCCACCCTCTGCAACTGGGCGCTTCTGGCCGGTCGAGCCATCGGGCCGCTCGTCGAGCTGCTGCTCGGGGAAATCCGCTCCGGGCCAGCGCTGGGCCTGGACGAGACGCCGGTCCAGGTCATGCGCGAGCCGGGTCGGGCCAACACCACCGACTCCTACATGTGGGTGCTCCGGGGCGGGCCGCCGGGCAAGCCGGGGGTCTTCTTTCACTACGCGCCGACGCGCTCGGGCGAGGTGGCCAGGGAACTCGTCGGCCCGTTCCAGGGCTGGGTCCAGGTCGACGGCTACGCGGGCTACGACGCCCTGGTCGAGCAACCCGGCGTGCGCTTGCAGGGCTGCATGGCCCACGCCCGGCGCAAGTTCATGGACGTGCTCAAGGCCGCGGGCCGAAAGCAGCCCAAACCCGGTGGTGGCCTCGCGGACACGGTCCTTACGCTGATCGGCGAACTCTACGCCATCGAGAAAGAGGCCCGGGACCGCGAGCTCGCCCCTGAAGCGCTCAAGGCCCTGCGTGAGGCCAAGGCCAGGCCCATCTTGGACGAGATCAAGCGGCTGCTCGACATCAGGGCCGGGACCACGCCGCCCAAGAGCTTGCTCGGCAAGGCCATCGCCTACGCCCGCGCGCAGTGGAGCCGCCTGGTCGTCTACCTCGAAGACGGTCGCCTGCAAATCGACAACAACCTGGTCGAGAACGCCATCCGGCCCTTTGCCCTGGGTCGCAAGAACTGGCTTTTCTCGGGCAGCCCGCGGGGCGCCAAGGCCAGTGCCGCCATCTACAGCCTCATCGAGACAGCCAAGGCCAATGGCCTGGAGCCGTACGCCTACCTGCGCTTTCTCTTTGATCGCCTGCCGTCGGCCGCCAGCGAGGATGCCCTCCGAGCCTTGCTGCCTCAGCACCTCATCCCTGCTCAGATCGCTCTGCCTGCCTGATCCTGCCGCCATGGGTCGTCTTTGCCTGATGGGCTGAAGGGTGCACAAGAAGCATCCTTTTTGACGGTTAC
>CALMTS010000233.1 GCA_937872685.1 uncultured Desulfomicrobium sp. | reverse complement strand
CGTGTCCTTGCGGCAGGGATGCGTAATGGTTTTTTTCTTGAAAAGTATGGGAATGACCGCTTCAATCGATCAGTTGCATCCCAGGCTCGCCCGATTTGCAGAGCCATTTCTCCAGAAAAAGCTCCGCCTCACCCTGCCCGCCCATCTCAATCACCAGATCCAGCAACTCATGTAATTCGCGGCTGCTATATGTTGGAGAGCTCTTTGGGGAAGTAGAGCGCTGGTTCCTTCGCTGTGGCTTGCGTTGCGTGTTCCGTTCGGCCATGTGTAGCTATTTCCTTTCCCTGTAATTCCACGGCATCCATGTTCCTGGATTCTCGCTCAGTTCGACGGAATGCTTCTGCAGTTCAGTCAGGTAGTCGACGGGATTAACGCCGCAACGCTCACATGTGTAGATGAGGCTCATGAACAGGTCACCTACGTCGGCGCCGTTCTGGGTCTTGTAAAAGAGCGACCCCTTGCGATGCAGGATAGCCTTTTTTAATGCTCTTTCGCAGATCGTGTTGTCCAGGGGAGCTCCCGGTACCTCAAGAAACCGGACGAGCTCCGTCCAATGCTTCTGCATGTAAAGAATGGCTTCGCCGAGCGCGGAGTTGGGTTCAACCTTCTTTTCGATGATTTGCTCGGCGAGCCATTTCTTCAGTTCCTCCATGAGTGGACCGCTTCGAGCCTTGTGGAATGCCAGCCGATCCTCGCCCGACATTACCTGCTCGCGGGTTACGGCATCATTCCGATACACCTCGCCGAGAGTCTCGAGCACGAACCTGCATTCGTCGGGAAACCGCGACGCTACGTCATAGAAGCCGCGTCTGGCGTGGGCGGTGCAATTGGCAAGAACGACCTCGAAGTCCCTGGCCAGGTTGCGGGACAACAAGCCGTCGCACATCTGAATGGGAGGGCCCAGTTCCGCTGCTCGCAGTTTCAAAAGCTCATTGAGATTTTCGCCCGCATATTTCCGTCCAGTGAAGAAGAGCGCGATCTCGCGCCCGTCGCCCGTTGAGACGATTCCTGATGTAAAAATCCCCGTACGTTCCGGTTTCTCGTTGGAACCGGCATTGGACTCTGCCAGCAGCTTTTGGCGGACACCCTTTCGCATCAGGGCCAGAATGCGCATGGTGGTATCGTCGTTGTAAAGCACTTCTCCCTGGGCTGCCTGGCGAATCAGTTCCTTGTAGACGGGATAGATGATCCGGAAAATTTCCAGAACAATCCCCCATTGAGTGGAAGCCGGCAGCGGAATGCCCATATTCCCCTGCAGACGTTCGAGACGATAGAAGGGGAAGCCGCTTCCGTATCTCAATGCCGCAATCATGGCTCCCGCGCTCGGATCGTACTTTTCCGGTCCGATGCCGTCGGGCGCAGCGGCCGTAAATACCTCGAGGCAGAGATTGCACCTGAGGCTCTGTCGTTCGTAAACGGTCGCTCCGATCGGCGCCTGGCCTACAAGCCGCACAATGTAAGCCGGGGTCTTTTGGACGTAAACCTTTCCCTTCATGCAAAGCGGACAATGGTCTCCGGACTTCAGCGATTCATGTTCCACTTTGACCCTTTGGGCGCCCGTGTAATCCACGGCCCCGTTGCGGCCATGGTTTCGGGGCTTTGTGTCTTCTTCGACGGACTTCTCCTCGTCCTTCTCTTTGCCGGAGCCGGCTGCCGCGCCGGTTTGCTTGTTCAGTACGTTGCTCGTCTTCTCCGTGCTTGCGCCAAAAATGATCCGCTGCAAGCGCTCGATCGTCATGTCCTTGCTCCCGACAAGATCGGTCATGTACGCAAGCGTTTCCAGCGCGGCCGTGAGTTTCTGGTGAGCCTCTTCCCCCAAAACCGGACGCGCCTGGTCGAGATATCCTTTAAGCTCTTTCATGTCGAGATCGATCCTGTGGATGTCCACGGCGATCATACCTCACAGAGCCTGTGGCGGAAGTCTTTTGTGAGCGGGTACCCGAGTACCTCTTTGAAGGAACGGTTCGGTGTTCTGGTCGGGGCGTCCTTGCCCCGACCCGTCGTCAGTCCGAGCACAATCCAGTTTGCAGCCCGATAACAGGTGCCGCGGAATCGCCTGGGATCGATAAAAGTCTCGAGGTAGTAAATGGGATGACCGTAGAGGCTCTCCCAGCCTATGGAAACCTGGCGTGCCATACAGGCCAAAATATGGGACGCAAGGTGCGGAACTGTTACGAACGGAAGAATCAGGAAGCGGGTATTGTAGGCCAGGAATCGGATGTTATTCCGCCGTGCATCGGCCGACCAGCCGATGAAGCGGTCTCGCGGCCCGAGATGCCGCGGCGCCGAAGACCATCCCAGACATGCAATGGGGCGGTTTTGAGCATACACAACATACTTCAAGTGCTCGCCGACCGGCTGCGTGTAGCCCAGGTAATGATAGCGGTCGAGCAGGCCGTTATAGACCCGTTCCTCGGCCGTGCGCCGCACCTGCTGAAACTCCAGGGGCCTGAGGTCGGAGAGAGCGGCTTGCAGCGGAGTCTCGTCCACCAGCACCGCAGCAGGTCTTTTCCTTTCCGGATTGCGGCGTGCCAGCGGATTTGGGTTCACCCATCGGACCGGAGGAAGCTGGATGTGCCCTTGCCTGTGGAGTTGCAGCATCATACCGCGGCAGACCATATCGCGGAGCGTGCCGTTGGCCTGGCGCCAGTTCCATGCTTCGCATAATTTTGCGGATAGGGCGCGGCGGCTCAGCCCGGGATTGTCCGAAACAAGCCGACGAATGAATGCAATATCGATATCTGTGACAATGCGTCCGCGGTACTTCAGCTGCTCGGTTGCCATGGTGCACACGGTAGCAGAAGCAAAATCGGAACGCAAGTCCTATTTTCAGCCTCGAATCGGCTTCCACTCCTGCGCCCCTTTGGCCCTGGACGGATCTCCGGCTGCTAGCAGTACCTGCAATTGGTGCGCCTGCAGCGTGCTCGAAACCTGGTTCGGGTCGCCCGGCCAGAAGCGGAACCTCCCAGACGACAATCTTTTTTGGATCAGGTAAAACCCCTGGCCATCGTAATAAAGCGCTTTGATAGCCGTCGCGCGCCGGCTCCGAAATAAAAACAACCAGCCGGAAAACGGATCGGCTTCGAGCACCTGCTTACATACCCGAGCCAATCCATCAATGCCTTTTCGGAAATCGACTGGCTCGACAGCGACCACAATGCGCGTTTGCGCAGTGACCGGGATCATTCCTTACCGCCGCAGAAAGCTCGGGTAATCGATGCCAGATCCGGCAGAACTGTTCCTTTGACGTGGATCCTCATGCGCGCGCCGCGCGGATGATCGACTTCGATGCGCCATTCGGGGATAACAGCGGAAGTGACGGCCGCCAGTTCGATGAAGGTTGTTGCTGCCTGGCTTGGCTCGCGGCCCCGTGTCTCCCCCCCGGAGCACATTCGTTTTTTTAGGGAGTAATAGTTCAGGTGTAAACGCCGAGCGACGTTGTTAACTCCATACCGCCGCGCCAATCCCCCAGCTGCAGCCCAGAGTGGGTCCGGTATCCGCCTGGCCCGCATGGGGTCATTGCGCCACTGCTCGAGTTGCCGCGTGAGTTCTTCTATGTCGGGATAAGTTCCGAAATGTACAGGCAAGTTCCTTGAATCCATCGGCTGTCCTCCTGACGCGATTGTGTCGACAGCCGCACGGTATCAAAGTCCCTCACTCCGAGTCACGCATGCTTGCCGCAAGGACACGCACGGTACACCTTGTCATACAGCAGATAGAACCGATAGCTTGGACTCCGCTTC
>CALMTS010000232.1 GCA_937872685.1 uncultured Desulfomicrobium sp. | reverse complement strand
TGTGCAGGACCGCGCCGATCATGGGCACGGCGAAGTAGCACTCCAGGTAGCGGTGACTGTCGTAGTCCATGACGGCCACGGTGTCGCCGGGCTTCACGCCCTGGGCCATGAGCGCCGCGGCCAGCCGGGCCACGCGCTCCCGGAACTGTGCATAGCTGAAGCGCAGGGTGCCGGCGTACACGATCTCCTGGTCCGGGTCGTCCTGGATGGGGGCCTGGAGGATGTTCTTGATGAGAAGCTGCTGGGTTGTATTCATCTGTTTTTTGTTTTTTTAGAGGTGAAGGAAAAGCCCTCCTACATGCTCGCGATGGGCAGGGCATGGAGGTTTTCCGCGAAGGGAACGGCCCCGGGACCAAGGTGCAGGACGATGCCCCGCAGAAATTTTTCCGGGCAGGCCTGAGCCAGGAGCCGCAGGCCCTTGAAGTCGGAAGCGGAGGGCGAGGCGGAGGCCTTGATCTCCACGCCGACGATGTTGCCGGCCTGATCTTCCAGGATGAGGTCGACCTCCTGGCCGGTATGGGACCTGAAATGGCTCAGCGCAACCCGGTTGGCGGACCATGTCGCGTGTTTGGCCATCTCGCAGACCACAAAGTTTTCGAGCAGGTGTCCAAAGGCCTGGCGGTCCTGTGCGAGGCGGTCGGCGTTCATCCCGGACAGGTGCGCGGCCAGACCGGTGTCCGTGAACATGAGTTTCGAGGCCTTGGTGACCCTTTTGCCGATATTCACGGCCCAGGCCGGAAGTTCGCGGATAAGGAACGTGGCTTCCAGGATGGCCATGTAGCGTTTGAGCGTCGTCTGGGGGATGGTCAGCCCGCGCGAGATGTCGGCGTAGGACAGCAACTGGCCGGTGCGCGAAGCCAGAAGCTGCAGCAGACGGGGCATGGCGCTCAGGTCCTGGATGCTTGACAGGTCGCGCACGTCTCTTTCCACGATGGTGGTCACGTACGCTGAAAACCAGGCGTGTCTTCGCTTTTCACTGCTTCGGGCCAGGGCTTCGGGATATCCGCCCGTGAGCACTGCGTTCATGACGTCATCATCGGTCGGTGCCGGCCAGGCCAGCTCCGGGCCGAACAGGACGTCTACGAGATTGGTCCGCGAGCCCTTGATTTCCGCCCGGGACAGAGGCCACAGATCGAAGAGCTCCATGCGGCCGGCCAGGGAGTCGGACACGCGCAGACCGGACATGATGTCGGCTGAGCCGGTCAGGATGAACCGGCCAGGCGTGCGGTCGCGATCAACGCACTCCTTGATGGCGGGCAGGAGTTCCGTCGCTTTCTGGATTTCGTCGATGACCACTGGCTTGCCGACTCCGGCGATGAACCCCGAAGGATCGCCCTGAGCCGCCGAGAGAGCGACGGCGTTGTCCAGGGTGACATACTCCGATGAAATATGTTCCGACATGAGGTCTCGGACCAGGGTGGTCTTTCCGGTCTGACGTGCTCCCCGTATGAAGATGACCGGTGTATCTGCCAGTGATTCGAGTATGTTAAGCGAGATATGGCGCGTGTACATGCCGGGATACTAAGGCGATAATGGATGAAAATCAACCATCTCTCGGATGATTTTCATCCATATGACGGATGATTTTCAACCATCCCGCGGACGATTATCATCTTTATCCGCAACGGTTCGATTCAGTTCTGCGCGCATGGCCGCTCCGGGAGGGGGGTGCCCCTTTGCTTGGGGCTGGACCTTGGCGCAGGGAGAACATATTCAGGTTGTCCGGACTTACGCGCACGCAAGGAGGTAATCATGTCCATGTATTCCAAGTTTGCCGCCTGGTACGACCGCATCTTCCCCTTTAGCCCGGGCGTCTACGCCTTCCTGACCCACCATCTGGGGGACAGGGGCGGGCCGGTCCTGGACCTGGGCTGCGGCACGGGCGACTACTGCGCCACATTCACCCGCGACGGCGTGGAGGCAGTGGGTGTGGACCTGGACCCGGCCATGATCTCCCAGGCGCGCACGCGCGGGCCCGAAACCGAGTTCCACGTCCTGGACATGGCGGAGTTCGCCACCCTGGAGGGGCCGTGGAGCATGATCTACTCCATCGGCAACACGGCGGCGCATCTCCCCCGCGACCGATTCTGGGCCTGTGTCGACGATGTGGCCGCGCGGCTCCTGCCGGGCGGGGTCTGGATCGTGCAGGTCATGAACTGGGATTACGTCCTGGGCCTGCCGTCCTTCGCCTTTCCGCCGAAGGTCATGGAGGGGGCGGTCTTTCACCGCGACTACGAGGACATCACGCCCGCCGGCCTGACCTTCCGCACGGGCCTGGACATCGATGGCGAGCGCGTCTTCGACGACGAGGTGCGCCTTTACCCGATGCCCTCGGTCGACATGGTCGCGGGTCATGAACAGCGCGGCTTCCGCCTGGTCGAGCACGTCTCCGACTACGCCGGCAGCGGGTTCGACCCGGACGTCTTTTCCGCCAACATCTTCGTTTTCACCAGATAAGGACGGTACGGATGGATTTCATGACGACCATGGGGCAGAGCACCCTCTTCAGGGGCCTGCCCGAGGACGAGCTGCGGCAGCTGGAGCGCATCAGCGAGCCGCGCGAGTGCGACAAGGGCGATGTGCTCTTCAACGAGGGGGCCGAGGGCGTCGGGTTTTACGTCGTGGCCGGCGGCCAGGTGAAGGTCTACAAGATGTCCTTCGACGGCCGCGAGCAGATCCTGCACATCCTGGGGCCCGGCGACCCCCTGGGCGAGGTGCCCGTCTTCGCCGGCACGACCTACCCGGCCAACGCCCAGGCCATGGGCAAGGCCAGCCTCTATTTCTTCCCGCGCAGAAAGCTCATCGAACTCTACCGCGAGAGCCCGTCCCTGGCCATGAACATGCTGGCCGTGCTGTCGCGCCGCCTGCGCGAGTTCACGGTGCTCATCGAGAACCTGTCCCTGAAGGAGATCCCCCAGCGCCTGGCCACGTATCTCGTGCACCAGCAGTCGCTCAGGCCCGTCTCCTCGCGGGTCAAGCTCAGCGTGACCAAGGGCGTGCTGTCCAACATCCTGGGCACGTCCCAGGAGACTCTGTCGCGGGTGCTTGGAAAGATGGGGCAGGAGGGGATCGTCGAGGTCCAGGGCAAGGAGATCAGCATCCTGGACATGGACCGCCTCCGGTCCCTGGCCGACGGGGAGATCCGGCTGTAGGCTCCCTGTTTCGCGAACCATACACCACAAGGAGCGTCGAAATGCGGATGATCATCACTTTGGCGGCGGTCTGCATGACCGTCATGGCGGCCTGGGCGGCGGACATGCCGGCCCCGTCCCACGGCATCGCCTACCCGGACGGCTGGCAGGACTGGGCGGCCATCTCCGTGGCTCATCGCACCGACAACGACACAGTCCGGCTCATCGTCGGTAACGATGTGGCCGTGAAGGCGGCCCGCACCGGACAGACCAACCCGTGGCCCGACGGCGCGGTCCTGGGCAAGGTGGTCTGGAAGGCCGTGGACCTGGATGCCTGGCCCGAGGCCAAGGTCCCGGGCGATCTGGTGCACGCCGAGTTCATGTTCAAGGATTCGAAGCGTTACGCCGACACCTACGGCTGGGGCTGGGCGCGCTGGCTGGGGCTTGAGCAGAAGCCCTTCGACAAGGGGCCCGAGACATGCATCTCCTGCCACACGCCGGTGCAGGACCGCGACTGGGTTTACACCAGGCCGGCCGTGTTCCCGTAACAGGTCGGGACAGACCCAAGGCATCCTGAAGGGGGAAGCGTGAAGATTCTTCTGATTCTGGCCGTGGCGACGATAGTCGTATTCCTCGCCTGGCGCGCCGGCTCAAGGCGGCGGAGCCTGCCATGTCCCGTGTGGCTGCGCTGGATGGTGGAGCTGGACAACCCCTTCGCCCGGACCAACCGCGCGGCGTTCATCGTCGAGAAGCTGGAGCTGGCGCCCGGCATGTCCGTCCTCGACGCAGGCTGCGGACCCGGCAGGCTAACCATCCCTGCGGCCCGGGCGGTGGGTACGTCCGGTAGGGTGCTGGCGGTCGACATCCAGGTCGGCATGCTCGACCGCGTGCGGGAGAAGGTCGGCGACCTGCGCAACATCGAACTTCTCCAGTGCGCTCTCGGCGACGGCAAGCTGCCGGTCCAGGCCTTCGATCGCGCGCTTCTGGTCACGGTTCTGGGAGAGATTCCGGATCGCGGGGCGGCTCTGCGGGAAGTATTCGAGGCCCTGAAGCCCGGGGCCGTGCTGTCCGTGACGGAGATCGTCTTCGACCCCCATTTCCAGACGCGCGGGACTGTGACCGCGCTGGCGCGCGAGGCCGGCTTCACCGAGAAGGCCTTTTTCGGGAATGCGATCGCCTACACGGCCCATTTCACCAGGCCGGCACTCCCGACCCGGATGACGGAAGACCCTGAAGACCCGGCATGAGGAGATGGAAGGCCTGGAGCGGGACTTCCTGAATGACGTTGGACGTCCTCAGAGCCCCTTCTTCGGGTCGAAATCCTGTCCCAGTGCCGCCGGCGAGGTGATGGGCCAGCTGCCTGAGAAGCGCTTGAGGATGGGGTAGCGGCGCATCATGTCCTGCACGAAGGACATGCGGCCCAGGTTCACGGCCAGAAGGGTGACGATCATCATGGGGAAGGGCGCCACCTGGAAGACCTGGGCCGGGACCGAGGGAAAGAGGTCCTGCAGGTAGATGCCCGAGACCTGCAGGGTGGCGAAGAAATACGCGCCGATGGCCGCCCGCACCGGGTGCCAGCCGCCGAAGATGACGATGGCCAGGGCGATCCAGCCCGCCCCCTCGCAGCCCTGGGGGCGTCCCCAGCCGGGCTTCACGGCCAGGGAGTAGGCTGCGCCCGCCAGCCCGACCAGCGCTCCGCCGGCCAGGCAGGCCATGAGCCGCGAAAGCCGCACCCGGATGCCGCGCCCGAACGCCGCCCGGGGAGACTCGCCCACGGCGCGCAGGCGCATGCCGCCGCTTGTCTTGTACATCCACCACCAGCACAGCACTATGGCCGCAAGGCTCATGGAGACCACCGGGGACTGCCTGCCCAGCAGCGCGTCCAGCACCGGCGTGTCCGACAGGCCTGGGATGCCCCAGTAGCCGAAGGTGGGGCCGGGCTGGCGCGAATAGGCGTGCCCCAGGAAGTAGGCCAGGTCGCGGCAGAGCAGGGTCAGGATGAAGCCCACGGCCAGCTGCGACTGTCCGAAGTAAATGTTGGTCAGCCCCAGCACGGCGGCCACGGCGGCGCCCACGGCCATGCCGCCCAGGGCGCCTGTCCAGGGGCTGCCCGTGGCCGAGGCCAGGGCGAAGGCGGCCATGGCCGAGAGCAGCATGGTGCCGTCCAGGGACAGGTTGATGACCCCGGCCTTCTCGGTGATGGTCTCGCCCAGGGTCGCCAGGACCAGGGGCGCGCCGGCCAGGAGGATGCCGGCCAGGACGAGGGCGAATTCGTGCATCAGCATCCCTCCCTGCGGCGGATGAGCCAGGAGCGCAGGCCCTGGGTGATGAAGACCGAGAGGACCATGAGGCCCTGGATGACGCCGCTCAGCGACGAGTCCAGGTTCAGCTGCAGGGGCAGCTGGATGGAGCCGACGTTCAGCACGGCGAAGAAAAAGCAGATGAAGGGCACGGGCAGGATGCGGAAGGACGCCATCATGCCCACCAGCAGGGCCGTGTAGCCGTAGCCCGAGGAGATGCTCGGCAGCAGGCGGTGGTACACGCCCAGGACTTGCACGGCCCCGGCCAGCCCGCCCAGGGCACCGCACAGGGCGAAGGCCTGCAGCATGCGGCGGCGCGGGCTCAGGTCGAAGAGCCGCGCGGCCTTGGGGTTCTGGCCCACGGCCTTGAGCCCCAGGCCCCACTGGGTGCGCAGGAGCAGCCAGGCCACCAGGGCCAGTCCGGCGCAGGCCAGGGCCAGGGCGGTCCAGCTGGAGGCCAGCCTGCCCATGCGATCCAGCCACAGGGACGGGTCGAAGGGAGCCGTGCCGCTCATGGAGGCCACGCCCGGCCGCTTCCACGGGCCGAAGATGAGCCAGATGGTCAGGCCCATGGCCACGAAGTTGAGGCCCAGGCCCGAAAAAATTTCGTGCACCCGCCCCCAGGTCTTGAGCACTCCGGCCAGCAGAGCCCACAGGGCCCCCCCGAGCATCCCGGCCGCCAGGGCCAGGGCGATGTGCCATGGTCCGCCCTGATCCACAGGCATGAGGGTGCCCGTGCAGAAGATGGCGCCGAGCACGACCTGTCCCTCGATGCCGATGTTCCACAGCCGCGCCGTGAAGGGGATGAGCAGGCCGGCCGAGCAGAGCATGAGCGGCACGAAGACGGTCAGCACCTGGCCGAATTTGGTCATGGACCCAAGCCCCCCCAGCACGAGGATGCGCAGGGTTTCCAGGGGCGGCGCGCCCGAGGGCAGGGCCACGAGGACGGTCAGGGCCAGGGCCAGGAGCGGGGCGGCCAGAATCCAGAGGATGCGTTCCAGCCAGAGGTTACGCGGCATTCCAGGCCTCCGGGTTCTTGCCGGCCATGAGCGCGCCGAGGGTTTCCACCGTGGCCTGCGCCCGGGGGACGTCGGCCACGAGCATGCGGTCGTAGAAGACCAGCACGCGGTGGCTGTGCTCCATGACTTCATCGAGGTCGGGTGAAAAGAAAAAGAGGGTTGCGCCGGTCCGGCAGCGCTCCCGCAGGTGTTCCCAGACCTGCCTGGCCGAGCCGGCATCCAGGCCGCGCGTGGGGTGCTCCATGAGCAGAAGCGGCGCATTCTCGGGAATGAGGGACAGCAGCAGACGTTGCTGGTTGCCGCCCGAAAGGGACTTGGCCGGCGTGTCGGGGTGGGCGCGCAGGTTGAAGCGCTCCTCGCACTGCTCGCGCCGGAAGTCCTCCAGACGTCCGGCCTGGCCGGGGAAGGCCAGCAGAATGTGCTCGCGGATGGACAGGTCCGGGAACAGGGCCTGGCTCATGCGGTCGGCCGGGACAAAGTGCACGCCGGCCTTGTGCAGGGTCTTGAAATCGTTGCTCGCGAACGTGCGCCCGTCGAGCAGAAGGCTCCCCTCGGCCAGGCGGTCCAGGCCGCACAGCCCGCGCAGGAAAAGCTCCTGTCCGCTGCCGTCGAGGCCTGCCAGTCCGATCATTTCCCCGGGCGCGGCCGAGAGGTTCAGCGGCCCGAGATGGTACTTGGGGCCGGCGAAGGTGGCCGCCTCCAGGCCCAGGCGGCGGTTTCCGGGCGATGCGACCGCCGGGATCTCCCCGGCCCGCTCCACGGCCTCGCCGAACATCAGACGGACCAGTTCGTCTTCCCCGCAGGGGGTCGAGAGGCGGGCCGTGAGCCGCCCCTGGCGCATGACAAAGATGGCGTCGGCCATCTCCAGGGCTTCGGAAAGTTTGTGGGTGACCAGCACCACCGTGTGGTTCTCTTCCCGGGCCAGGCGTGTCAGCAGGCCGAAGAGGTTCCTTTTCTGCTCGGGGGTGATGCCCGTGGTGGGTTCGTCGAGAATGAGCGTCGTGGCGCCGAGGTCCAGCAGGCGCAGGAGTTCCAGGAGCTGGCGCTCGCCCACGGTCATGGAGGCGATGGGCTCGTCGGGCAGGAAGCAGACGCCCAGGTGGTTGGACAGCTCGCCGAGCTTGTCCACGACCTGGGCCCGGGTCCGGGACGTCCCGCCCAGGCGGAAATTTTCCCAGACCTGCAGGGCCGGGAAGTCGAGGGGGTCCTGGTAGAGCATGCCCACGCCCAGGCTCGCGGCCAGGGCCGGGGTGAGCCTGGAGTGGGATTGCCCGTGCACGGTGATGGTGCCGGAGTCGGGCACGGTGTGGCCGGCAAGGATGCGCATGAGCGTACTCTTGCCGGCCCCGTTCTCGCCCACCAGGGCGTAGATGCGGCCGGGTTCCAGGGTCAGGCCGATGGAGTCGTTGGCCCTGACCCGGCCGTAGCGTTTGCTGATCTCGTTGAGGACGATCATCTTACTTGGCGCTGGACTGCCCTTCCATGCCCTCAAGGAGCTGCGGCAGGGACCAGACCTGTTCGTCCGTGGCTTTCTCGCCGTCCTTCAGGAAGACCGTGCCGTCCTGGAAGTTCAGCGGCCCCTTGAACAGGTTGATCTCATGCGAGCCGAGGCCGGCGACGAAGGCGTCGAGCCGGGCCTTGTTCTCTGCGGTCAGGCCTTCGCCGGCCATGAAGCCCACCGGGGAGGCGTCGTGGTCGTTGATGTCGGCCCAGTGGGGGGCGTTCCACTCGAAGTCCTGCTTCCAGGCGCCGTCCTGCACGGCCTTGGCCTGGCGCAGGAAGGACGGGCCCCAGTTGAAGTAGGGCACGCCGATGCAGGCCGGACCCTGGCCTTCGCAGGCCAAGGCGTAGTCGTAGGGGATGGCCCAGGCGTCGCGGCCCTGGTCGCGCTTCTGGCGCGCCACGGTCACGGCCTCGGGGGTGTCGATGCCGGAGATGACGACGTCGTAGCCGCCGTCGAAGAAGGAGTTTGCCACCTGCGTCGGGTCCGTGGTCACGCCGGGGATGTTGAACCAGAAGCCGATCCAGCTGACTTTGAACTGCAGGTCCTCGGCCTTCTTGCCGAGCACTTCGGTCCAGGCGTAGCGGGCGCCCAGGAAGGCGGAGGCGGCCAGGCGGCGGGTCTCCTCGTTGATCAGCGGGCCCAGGTAGGCGACCTTGCCGGTCTTGGAGGTCAGGGCGGCGCAGAAGCCGGCCATCATCTTGCCGTACTCCATGCGGCCGAACAGGTTGCCCAGGTTGGCCGGGGCCTTGCCGGTCAGGACGTCGTCGCCGGAGACGTGGATGAAGGTCTTGTCAGGGTGGAGGCTGGCGGCCTCGCGGATGCCGTCCTTCATGTCGTCGGAGCCGGCGATGATCAGGTCAGCGCCCTTTTCCACCAGGTCGTCGACAACCTGCGGGATGGTCAGGCCGGGACGGTCGGCCGGGTTGACCTTGTCCAGGTAGATGAGCTTGGCGCCGGGGAGCTTCTCCTCGACGTATTTGCCGCCCTCGTACTGGGCCTGGCTGTAGCCCTTGTCGTTGTAGGGACCGACGAGGATGAGGCCGATGGTCAGGTCCTTGGCCATGGCCATGGACGGGCACAGGAGCAGGGCCGAAAGGCCCAGGGAAACCAGAAAACGCTTCATGCTTTCCTCCGAGATGTGGCGGCGCGGCCATGCGGCCGTGTGCCGGGATGTGGCGCCCGCAAGGCGGATGCCTGCGGAAGCCGGGTCAAATAGGTGTGCGGGCCGGAAAAGTAAACCCCGACTTTGCCACCTCGGCCCGTGAAGTCAACAGGCGGGGCGCGGGATATCCCCGCGGATATTATCTGCTGCTCGTTGCCAATTCGCCGATACTGTGGTTACATCTTGAGACCTTATCACAGTCTTGATTTCAAGAGGTCGGTATGCCGGACGGAAAGACCGCGGATCTGGAAGCGCGAAGGGAACAGCTGTACGTCCTGATGCTCGAGGCGGAGAGGGAACGCGCCGTGGCCACGCTTCTTGAATTCGCCGCGGGCAGCGGGTTTCAGGCCGCGGTGAACGACGTCCTGGAGCCGGTGCTGACGCGGATCGGAGAGGCCTGGTGCCGGGAACGGATATCCCTGGCCCAGGGCTACGTGGCCGGGAAGATCGCCGAGGATCTCCTGGTGGCCGCGGCATCCTCCTCGAGCGATCTGCTGCTGGACGTGAAGGGGCCCGTGGTGATCGGCAATGTCGAGGACGATTACCACTCCCTGGGGCGCAAGATGGTCAGCGTGTTTCTGCGCGCCGCCGGATGGAAGGTCATCGATCTCGGCAACGACGTGTTTCCTTCGGATTTCATCGACGCCGCCCTCGAACACGGCGCGCGGGTCATCGGCGTTTCGGCCATGATGCTGACCACGGCCGAGAATATCCGGGCCGTGCGCGCGGAACTCGACGCCCGCGGCCTGTCCGGCCGGATTCGTCTGGCCGTGGGAGGGGCCGTGTTCAAGCTGCGGCCCGAACTGGTGCGCGAGGTGGGCGGGGACGGCTCCGCGCCCAGCGCCATCCAGGCGCCGGGGCTCTTCGACCGTCTCTGGGCCGAGAGCCTGGAAGGGGAGGCGCCATGACCAGCCTCGAACGCGTGCTCTGCGCCCTGCGCGGCGAGCCTGCGGACCGCCGGGCCTTCACCATGACCCTGAGCCTCTACGGGGCCCGCCTGACCGGGTGTCCCGTGAGGGAGTATTTCACCGTCCCGCGCCGCTACCTCGAAGGCCAGAGTGCCGTCGTGCGCCATGTGGACCCTGACATCATCTTTTCTCCCTTTGTCCTGCCCTTCGAAGCCCTGGCCTACGGCGGCGAGGAGGTCTGGCTGGAACGTTTTCCGCCCAACGTGCGCAAACCTCCGTTCCGCGATCCCGGGCTCGCGGAGCCCCTTGGCGAGGGATTGCTGCTGGACCCGGGCATCGGCTACCTGGTGGAGGCCACCCGCCTCCTGGCCGGGGAGTTCGGCGCGGACAAGCCGGTCTGCGCCGTGGTCACGGCCCCCGTGGACCTGCCGGCCATGCTCCTGGGCATCGAAACCTGGCTCGAGACCTTGCTTTTCGATCCGGAACGCTCGGCCGCGCTCATGGCTCTGGCCGAGGACCATTTTCAGCGTCTGAGCGGCGCCCTGTTCGAGGCCGGCGCGACCTTCGTGGCCACGCCCGTCATGTTCGCCAATCTCCGCCTGGTCACGCCGGCCCTGCTCGAAAGGACGATCCTGCCCGCCATGAGGCGGTCCTTCGGCTTGTCCCGCGGCCCGGTGGTCTATCATCATGGCGGCAACCGTATCGAGGACCATCTCGGCCTCCTCGCGGACCTGCCCAACGTCCCCGGCTTCGTGATCGACCCGCGCGACAGCCTGGCCAGGGCCCGGGAGACTCTGGGCCCGCAGCGCCTGCTGCTGGGAAATCTGAACGGGCCGGCCCTGGCGCACGCCAATCCGGAGGAGGCGCGCCTCCTGGCCGCCGCGATTCTGGCCGACCGCGCCGGGGACAGGCATTTCATTCTGGCCTCGGGGCACGCCGACGTACCGTACGTCACGAACCCGGAAACCCTGCTGGCCGTACGACGGGCTGTCATCGAGGCCGGAGCCGTGGCATGAAGGACGTCCTGGGCATTGCCTGCGGCATTTTCCAGGCGGAAATGGGGCGCCTGCAGCCGCGTTTTCCCCGGTTGAGGACCGTGTTTCTCGACTCCATGCTGCACATGCGGCCCGCCACCCTGCAGGAGCGGATCGACGGGGTGCTCGAGGCAGAGAGGCCGGACAGGGTGCTGTTCATTTACGGCGACTGCACGCCGCGTATCGTGGAGCTTTGCCGGCGGTCGGGTTTCGCCAAGACGCAGGGCATCAACTGCTGTGAAATCCTGCTGGGGCGGGAGGAGTACCGGCGGCTGCGCAGGGCCGGGGCGTTCTTTTTTCTGCCCGAATGGACCGCGCGCTGGCGGGACGTCTTCGAGCGCGAACTGGGTTTTGCCGGCGGACGGGGGGTGGAGGAAATGCTGCGCGAAGTGCACAATCATTTCCTGTACCTGGACACCGGGGTCACGCCTGTGCCCGAGGATACGCTGGAGGACATCAGCGACACGCTGGGCCTGCCCATGTCGGTGAAAATGGTGGGAGTGGCCCGCCTGGAAGAGAACATCGCCGCAGCTCTGGAGACGCTTCATGCCCGTTGAACAGGATTCCCAGGCCTTTTACCAGCTCTTCACCGACCTCGCCACCGGGACGCTGGAGCATGTCACCGACCCGGTTCGCTGCGCCGGACACGTGGCCGACCAGGTGCGCGAGCTGCTGGGCGTGCGCGCCGTGGCCGTGGCCGCCTGTCAGGGCTTTCATGCGCCGCACAGGATTCTGGCCGTGCGCCCCAGACGCCACGCGGAACTGGCCGGCCGTCCCGAGGTGGACCGGCTCATCCACTTGAGCCACGCTTCCTCCCGGACCATGATCGCGGGCCCTGGCGACGGCACTCCCGCGGGGGAAATTCTGCGGGCCCTGGACCTGCAGGATTCCATGGTCGTGCCCCTGCGCGTGGGCAGCGACATGGTCGGAGCGCTGGTGCTGCTCGGGCTCATGGACATAAGCGGCATCGGCACCATCGTGAAGGGCCTCGACCGGCTTTCTTCGCTGCTGGCCCTGATCCTGCGCCAGTCCGACCAGTTCCGGGATCTGGAGTTGGCCGTGCGGGAGCGCACGGCCGAGTTGCAGGCGGCCCGCGACCGCATGGAGGAGCAGCACGGGTTTCTCTCCACCCTGCTGTCGAGCCTGCCCACTCCCGTGTCCGTGCAGGACGTGAACGGCCGCATCCTGCGTTGCAACCCGGCGTACTGCGCCCTGCTCGGGAGGTCCGAGCAGGAACTGACGGGCGAACCCGGGATACTTTCCGGAACGTCCTTCGTGGTCGAAGAAATGCCGGAAAGCCATGGAGGATGCGAGAAAGAGGAATGCTGCCTCGACGGCGGCGTCCGGCGCATGCTGTCCTCAAAAGCCTCGCTACACAACCGCCACGGGGAACTCGCGGGCTACATCAGCGTCCTCACGGACGTTTCCGATCTGGCCCGGGCCAGGCTTGAGGCCGAGGCTTCCAACCGCGCCAAGTCGGAGTTTTTGGCCAACATGAGCCATGAGATCCGCACCCCCCTGAATGGCATACTCGGCATGCTGCAGCTCCTGAGCCGGAGCCACCTGGACGAGGACCAGCGGGACTCGGTCTTCACGGCCATCCGCTCCTCCCGCAGGCTGACCCAGCTGCTGAACGACATTCTCGACCTCTCGCGCATCGAGGCGGGAAAATTCCGGCTGGAACCGGCGGAATTCAGGTTCGTCGATCTGCGCGACTCCGTGCGCGACCTCTTCGCCATTCCGGCCAAGGCCAAGGGGCTGGACCTGAGCTTCGATATCGACGAGGCCATTCCCGCCCGCGTGGTGGGGGACGAAGGGCGGCTGCGGCAGATTCTGTTCAACCTGGTGGGCAACGCCGTCAAGTTCACGGCCCAGGGGCGCATCGGCATCCGCGCCCGGCGCGTGGACCGCGACGAAGGCATGGCCGTGCTTTTCTCCGTGGCGGACACGGGTGTGGGCATCCCCCCCGAGCGGCTGGACGACATCTTTCAGCCGTTCACCCAGGTGGACGGTTCGGCCATCCGTTCCCACGGGGGCGTCGGCCTCGGGCTGGCCATCGTCAGGCGGCTGGTGGACCTGCTGGAAGGAACGATTTCCATGCGGAGCAAAGTCGGTCAGGGGACGACCATCGAGGTCCTCATCCCCCTTGCGGCCGGACTCTCCGTCTGCAACGCGCAGGAAGAGCGGCCCGTGCCGGAGGTGCGCGGCAAGCGGATTCTGGTGGTGGAGGACGACCGCGTCAACCAACTGGCCCTGACCCGGATGCTGCTCAAGCTCGGACATGTGCCGGCCGTGGCCGACAACGGTCGGGCGGCCCTCGACATCCTGCAGCACGAGTCGTTCGACTGCGTGCTCATGGACATCCAGATGCCGGTCATGGACGGGCTGGAGGCGACCCGCCGCATCCGCGCGCGCAGCCATCCGGACATCCCCGCGGACCTGCCCGTCGTGGCCCTGACTGGTCACGCCATGACCGGGGACCGGGAGCGTTTCCTGGCCGAGGGCATGACCGCCTACCTGTCCAAACCCGTGGACATGGACGCCCTGGCCCGCCTCATCGCGGAAATCACGGGCCCCGCTTCCGGAAACGACACCCAGGAGCCGTCATGAAGTGGTTCAGAAGCATCCCGCACCAGTCGTATTTCCTGTTCCTCACGGGGCTGTTCTCCATCGAGTTCGCCTTTCTGGCCATCGACCCCTACGATCGCAAGGACTGGGCCCTGGAGAATTTCCTCGTGCTGCTCTTTCTGGGGTTTCTGTTCTGGTCCGTGAAGAGGTTCCCGTTCTCCCGCATTTCCTACACCCTCATCTTCATCTTCCTGGCCATCCATGAGATCGGCTCGCACTACACCTACGCCGAGGTCCCCTACGACGCATGGTTCTCGGCCGCCTTCGGCACGACCTTCAACGAACTCGTGGGCTGGGAGCGCAACAATTTCGACCGCGTCGTGCATTTCTCCTACGGCCTGCTGCTGGCCTACCCCATCCGCGAGATCTATTTCCGCCTGGCCAACGCCGAAGGGTTCTGGGGCTATTTTCTGCCCCTGGACTTCACCATGTCCACCTCCATGCTCTACGAACTCATCGAATGGGCCGCGGCCGAAGTCTTCGGAGGAGATCTGGGTGTGGCGTACCTCGGCACCCAGGGCGACATCTGGGACGCGCACAAGGACATGCTCCTGGCCAGTCTCGGCGCGCTCATCGCCATGCTGATCACCATGGGCCTCAACGTGTGGCTGCAGAAGGATTTCGCCCGGGAGTGGTCCCGGAGCCTGGACATCAAGCACCCGCAGCCCATGGGCGAGGACGAGATCGCGAGGCTGTTGGGGGAGCAGGGCGGGAATACGTGAACATCCCGTCCATGAAGGGGAAACGGACCGGGCCCTGGGCCCGGTTTTTTTTCGCCCGGCGTCAGCCGAAGCGCTTGCGGAAAATCAGCACCGCGATGCCCAGCGTCACCGCCGCGATGACGAGCAGGGGCACGGCGCTCTCCAGCACGAAGGCCACGGAGACGTCCTTGAGGAAGATGCTTTTCACGATGACGATGAAGTGCCGGATGGGGTTGAACCAGGTCGCCGTCTGCAGCCACTGCGGCATGTTCTCCACGGGCGAGGCGTAGCCCGAGAGCAGGATGGCCGGCATGATGAAGGCGAAAGAGCCCAGGAAGGCCTGCTGCTGCGTGGAGCAGATGGCGCTGATGAAGAGACCCGTGCCCACCAGGGCCAGGAAGTAGAGCACCGATGACGCGTAGATGAGGGCCAGGGAGCCCGACAGGGGCACCCGGTAAACCAGGACGGCGGCGGCGATGATGACGCTGGCCTGGAAAAGCCCCACCAGGAGCACGGCCGAGGCCTTGCCGATCATGATCATCTCCGGCGTCAGGGGCGAAACCAGGAGTTGCTCGAAGGTGCCGTGTTCGCGTTCGCGGGCCACGGACAGGGCCGTCAGGATCAGGGCGCTGACCGTGAGGATGATGGCCACCAGGCTCGGCAGGATGAACCAGCGGTATTCGAGGTTGGGGTTGTAGCGGTGGCGCACGACCAGCTCCGAGGCCGGCGGGTGGCCTGTCGCAAGGCTCCGCTCGTTGAAGTACGCGGTGGTGATGTCCTGGATGTAGCTGGCCGCGATCTGGCTGCTGTTGGAACGGCGGCCGTCCAGGAGCAGCTGCATGGGCGCGGGTTCGCCCAGGGCCGCCTTGCGCGAGAAGTCCGGAGCGAAACGGACCACGGCGATGGCTTTCTGGCTGTCGATGACGCCTGCGACCTGCGCGTCCCCTTCGAGGTGGATGATCTCGGTGAAGGCTCCGGCGCGGGCGAAGCGCTGGGTCAGTTCCACGGCCGCCGCGCCGCCGTCCTCGTCGAGGACGGCCAGGGTGTTGTTCTTGACCTCCAGGGTGGCGGCCAGGGGAAAGAGCACGACCTGCAAAAGGACCGGGATGACCACGAGCTTGCGGCTCTGGGGGTCGGCCAGCAGGATCTGCAGTTCCTTGCGGATAAGGGCGATGATGCGGCGCAGCCAGGTCATGTCATTCGTCCAGCCGGCGGGCGGTTTTGAAGGCGGTCAGGGCCAGGAAGAGGATGCTCGTGCCCGTCAGGAAGAGGATGTCCGGGACGAGGACCTCCCATACGTCCCCGGCCAGGAAAATGGTCTGCAGGGAGCTGACCAGGTAGCGCGGCGGCAGCAGGTAGGTCAGGGCGCGCACGGGCGCGGGCATGCTGGCGATGACGAAGAAGGCCCCCGAGAGCATGACGGCCGGCAGGAAGGCCACGTTGAGGGTGGTCTGGGCGCTGTCGAACTGGTTGCGCATGACCGACGAGATGAGCAGGCCGATGCCCAGCATGCTGAGCAGGAAGACCGTGGTCACCAGCAGCAGCGCCCACACCGAGCCCCGGAAGGGCACGCCCATGAGGTGCACTGCCGAGAGGGCCACCACGGCCATGGAGGTCATGCCCAGCACGTAGTAGGGCAGCAGCTTGGAGAGGAGCAGTTCGGCCCGGGTCACGGGCGAGGCCAGGAGGGCCTCCATGGTCCCGCGTTCCCATTCCCGGGCCACCACCAGGGAGGTCAGCATGGCGCCGATGACGGTCATGATGATGGTGATGGAGCCGGGGATGAGGTAGTGGCGGCTGATGGCCGCGGGGTTGAACCAGTAGCGAGTCTGGATTTCCGCCCCCTGCACGGCGTCCTGTCCGAGGTCCCTGGCCCGGGTCTGCCGCCACTCCTGCCATGCGTTCTTCATGAAGGCCGCGATGAGGCTGGCCGTGTTGGGCTCGGCGCCGTCGGTCACGACCTGGATGGGCGCCGTCTCCTGGTTGCCGCTCAGCGTGCGCGAAAAGTCCTGGGCCAGGACGACGTAGCCGCGGATGCGCCCTGTTTCGAGCATGGCGTCGAGTTCGGCCCGGCTGCCCGGGAAAACCTCGAAATAGGCCGAGCCCGTGAGCTTGGCCGTGAAGGAGGCGGCCTCCTGGCCGCCGTCCTCGTCGCTCAGGCCCAGGCGGATGGCGCTGGCGTCCAGGTTGATGCCGTAGCCGAAGATGACCAGCAGGAGCATGGGGAGCAGGAAGGCGATGACGCCGCTGCTGGGGTCGCGCAGGATCTGGCGCGTTTCCTTGACGCACAGGGCCGTCAGCCTGCGCCGTGACACAAGGCTCATGGGGCCTCCTGCCGGTTGATGAGTTCGATGAACGCGTCCTCCATGGTCGGCTCGGGCATGGCGGCCGAGGCCGCGTCGGCCTTGAGGTCGTCGGGCGGGGCCAGGGCGATGAGCCGGCCGCGGTGCACCAGCCCGATACGGTCGCAGTATTCGGCCTCGTCCATGAAATGCGTGGTGACCATGATGGTCACGCCTTTTTCGACCATCCCGTTGATATGGTTCCAGAATTCGCGGCGCGTGACGGGGTCCACGCCCGAGGTGGGCTCGTCCAGGAAGAGGATGTCCGGTTCGTGCATGCATGCGCAGGCCAGGGCGACGCGCTGCTTGTAGCCCAGGGACAGGTCCTCGGTGGTGGCGTCCAGGAACGGCTCCAGGTGGAAGGATGAGATCATGGACTCGGCGGCCCGCTTCTGTGCGGTCCGGGACAGGCCGTACACGCCGGAAAAGAACTCCAGGTTCTGCCGGACGGTGAGCTTGCCGTAGAGGGAAAATTTCTGGGCCATGTACCCCAGGCGCTGCCGCGCACGGGCCGGGCTGCGGCGCAGGTCGATGCCCATGACTTCGGCGCGGCCCGAGGTCGGCTTGAGCAGGCCGCACATCATCTTGAAGGTTGTGGACTTGCCCGCGCCGTTGGGACCCAGCAGGCCGAATATCTCGCCCTGGCGCACGGAAAAGGTGACCTGGTCCGTGGCGGCGAAGTCCCCGAATTTCTTTGTCAGGTTTTCGGCCACGATGAGTTCGCCCCCGGTTACGGGCCGGTCCGGCATGCTTTCGGCCAGGGCGGACCCGCCTCCGGGGCCGCCGCCCAAAAGGTCGATGAAGGCATCCTCGAAGCGCGGCGGCACTTCCTTCCATTGCGGCCTGCCCTCGATGTGCGCGGAACCGGGGTCGGGACGCCCGGCCCCGTCCTTCAGCACGATGCGCAGGTTCGCGCCCTGGATGACGCCGTCCGTCACTTCGGGGCGGCGCAGAAGGGCCGCCAGGGCCTGTCGCCTGCGGCCCTCCACGCCACTCAGGTGCAGGCAGCGGCCGCGCATCCTGTCCGTCAGCTCCGCCGGCCGGCCCGTGAAGAGCAGGGCGCCCTGGCTCATGAGCAGGACTTCGTCGCAGGCCTCGGCCTCGTCCAGGTAGGATGTGCTCCAGACCACGGCGATGCCCTGGCCGGCCAGCTCGCGCACCATCTTCCACAGCTCTCGCCGTGAGATGGGGTCCACGCCCACGCCCGGCTCGTCCAGCAACAGGAGGCTCGGCGTGCCCAGCAGGGCGCAGGCCAGTCCGAGCTTCTGCTTCATGCCGCCCGAGAGCTTTCCGGCCAGGCGGTCCGTGAAGCGGTGCAGGTCCGTGAAGGCCAGCAGGCGCGAGAAGGTTTCGTCGCGCTTCGCGCCCGTCACGTCGCGCAGGTCCGCGTGCAGGGTCAGATTCTCCATGACCGAGAGGTCTTCGTACAGGCCGAATTTCTGCGGCATGTAGCCGACCGAAAGGCGCAGCTCGCCGGCCTGGGTCACGGGGTCGCGGCCCAGGACCGAGAGGGTCCCGGCGTCGGGGCGCAGCAGCCCGGCCATGAGGCGCATGAGCGTGGTCTTGCCGGCGCCGTCGGGGCCGGCCAGTCCGGTGATGATTCCCGCCCCGATGCTGGCCGAAATTCCGGCCAGGGCCGGAGTGGACATGCCGGGGAAGGTCTTGCCCACTCCGGACAGGGTCACGGCGGCCGTGGTCATTCCGCCAGCCTGACCGTGACCGGCATACCCTGGCGCAGGAGCCGGTCCGCGTCGCTCACGGTCACGCGGAAGCGGTACACAAGGGCGGTGCGCAGCTCTTGGGTCTCGACGGATTTGGGCGTGAACTCGGCCCTGGGCGACACGTCGCCCACCTGGCCGTGGTAGGGCTCGGGGCGCGAGTCCGTGAAGACCAGCACCTTGCGCCCCGGCTGGACGAGGCCGAGCATGGGCTCGGGGGCGTAGGCGCGGACGCGGACCGGCGCGGCCAGGCTCACGGTCAGGGCCGTGCCCCCGGCCTGGACGATGCTGCCCGGCTCCACCGCGCGGGTCAGGACCACCCCCGCCTCGGGCGCCGTGAGGACCGTGTCCCCCAGTTGGGTGCGGGCCTGGGCCAGGGCGGCGCGGGCCGCGTCCAGGGCGGCTTCGGCCTGCGCGATCTGTTCGGCCCGGGCCCCGGCTTCGAGCAGGTCGAGGGCGGCCCTGGCCGCGCCGCGTCTGGCGCGGGCGGCCTGAAAGGAGGTCCGGGCGGTGTCGTAATCCTGCCGGGCCACGGCCCCGTCGGCCACGAGCTGTTCCTGGCGGTCGTAGATGAGGCGGGCGTTGTTCAGGGCGGCCTCGGCCTCGGCCAGGTTCTTGCGCGCCCGCTCGATCTCTTCCGGGCGGCTGCCGTTCCTGAGCTCGGCCACGCGGGCTTCCAGCTGCCCGGCCTGCGCTTCGGCCTGGTCCGCGGCGTTGCGGTAGGGCTCGGGATCGAGGCGGGCCAGGGTCTCGCCGGCCGCGACCGCGTCGCCTTCCTCCTTCAGGATGTCGAGGACCCTGCCCGGGACGCGGAAGCCGAGCCGGACCTCGCGGATGTCGATGTTGCCGTGGAA
>CALMTS010000231.1 GCA_937872685.1 uncultured Desulfomicrobium sp. | reverse complement strand
CCATCCGGCGCCGTGATTCCCGGCCTTATCAGAAAACCGGCGGCAAGAAGCAAGGGCTAATCTCCGCAACCGCGCAAGGGCCCGGACACGGCGGGCCGTTTTTTTTTCTGCACCTTGAATGTGACAAATCGCCCGCTGCGGTCGTATATGCTCATACATGGATCAGCCGGGAAACGACAGAGACGACGCCTGGGCCGCAGGACGCACCCTGCAAGGCGACACAGAGGCATTTGCCGTGCTTGTCCGGCGGTATCAGGGCCCCGTGTTCCGGCTCATGCTGCGCTTCACGCAAAACGAGAGCGAGGCCGAGGAAATGGCCCAGGACGCATTCGTGCGCGCCTTCGAACGACTGGGGAGCTACGACCCCAAACGACGTTTCTTCACCTGGCTCTACACCCTGGCCCTGAACCTGGCCCGGGACCGCGCGCGGCGATCCACGCGCGACCCGGTCAGCCGCCAGGGTCCGGAACAGGCCGGGACCGATTCGCGCCATGACCCGCTGGCCAGCCTCGAAGCCGCCAAGCTGCTCGGCTCGCTGAAAGAACTGCCGCCGAAATACGCGGAGGCGCTGGCGCTGAGATACATCGAAGACATGTCTCTGGACGACGTGGCCGAAACGCTGGGCGTGTCCATGAGCGGCGCCAAGATGCGCATACACAGGGCCCTGCGACTGCTGCGGGAGCGCTACAGGGAGGACGAATGAAGACTGACATGACACACGACCGGGATGTTCACGAGCGCCTGAAGGCGGAGCTGCGCGCCCTCGGCCAGGCGGACCCGGGGCCCGATTTCGCGGCCCGCGTCATGGAACGCGTCGGTTCGCGCGCCCCCCTCCCCCGGCCCCGGCCACGGCTCGGAAGCGTCGTCACCTGGCTGGTGCAGCCGCGCACCCTGCGCGTCTCGCCCCTCGGCGGCCTCGCCGCCGCGGCCTGTCTGTTGCTGGCCCTGGGCCTGGCTTTCCGCGGCGGCACCGGGGGAGGCCTCGGCGGCGGAACGGACGCGCCCCAGGGCCTCACGCCCGTCACGTTCGTCCTGGCCGCGCCCGGCGCGCGCGAGGTGGCCGTCATCGGCAGCTTCAACGGCTGGAACGCCGCGGGCTGGACCATGCGGCACGACGGCGCCACGGGGCTCTGGACCCTTTCCGCCGCCCTGCCCCCGGGCAGCCACGAATACGTCTTTCTCGTCGACGGCACCACCCCCGTGCCCGACGCCGCCGCGGCCCTCAGCGCCGATGACGGCTTCGGCAGCCGCAACTCCGTCCTGCTGGTGAAACACGGCGATGGCTCGCTCCTTTAGCATCCTGCTTGCCGCGGCCGTGTTCCTGGCCGTGGCGCTGCCGTGGGGGCCGGCTGCGGGCCTGGCCCGGGCGGCCTCCGCCGCCAGCCTGGAAAAGGCGCGGGACGAAGGGCGTCTGACCCCGGAGGAGTCCGCAGCCATCGAAGCCACCATCGAGCAGGCCAGGGCCCAGGGCCTGCCCACGGCGCCGTTTGCGGCCAAAGTCGATGAAGGCCTGGCCAAGCGCATCCCCGGCCGGGCCATCCTGCACGCCCTGGAATCCATGCGCGACGACTACGCTTTTTCCCGGGACACCCTCACGCAGACAGGCGGCACGCCCTCCCCGGAAGACATCGCACTGACCGGGGACAGCCTCCGGCTCGGCCTTTCGCGCCAGGAGCTGTCCGCACTGGCGGCCCTGAAACCGCCTGCGCCTGCGGCCATGCTGGCCACGGCGGCCAGAACCCTGGCCTATCTGAAAGCCGTCGATTTTCCGTCCGCACTGTCAACCGGCATCCTGCGCCAGGGTCTCGCCTCCGGCAGCCTCACCCCGGGCTGGACGCAATTGTTCAGGGTCGTGCAGCGCGCCCGCGAAGCAGGCGTGACCGACCAGGCCCTGGCCGAGGCCGCCACTCGGACCCTGCTCGACGGGGGAGGACCCGCCGAACTCCTGCAGGACCTGGGATTCACCGGTCGCGACACCCGCCAGGCTCCCGGCGACGCCGGAAACTAATTTGTGACCCAACCGCCTTTCGGGCGTATATATTGGTATCATGAAAAACATCACCTACCCACTCCTCATTTTCATGCTGATCCTGTTCATGGGAGGCTGTGCCACCCTGCACTCCACCGTTCATGAGATCAAAGGGCAGTTCTACGACATTCAGGGGCAGTACTATCTGGACAGAAACGATTTCGCCGCAGGGAAATCCACGTTTGCACCCAGGCTGGCCGAAAAACCCGACGATCCGGTCCTGAACTACTACATGGCGCGGTTCGAACTGGGTGCGGACAACCCGGAGGCGGCCCTCCCCCTGATCCAGAAGGCCGTGCGCCTCTCCCCGGGCATTGCCGACTACCATTTCTGGGAAGGGGTGACCTGGTGGGCGCTCATGAAGCCGGACAAGGAGAAGGCGGCGTACGAGAAGGCCCTGGCCATCGACCCGAACCATTTCTCCGCGAACCTGTACCTCGGGCACAACCTGCTCGACCGGGGCAAGAACGCCGAAGCCCTCAAGCGCTACGAACTGGTCCTGAGCCAGAACCCCGTTGAACCCCAGGCGATGTTCAACAAGGCCGTGGCCCTGGAGCGGCAGAAAAAGTACCGCGAAATGAAGCTGGCCATGCAGCGCTACCTGGAGCGCTACCCGGATGCGGCCCTGGCGCGCCAGGGCGCGCGGATGCTGAACAAGGCCGGCGACTTCAGCTGGCGCAACCACCCCATCGGGCTGCGCACCGTGACCCTGCACGCCGTGGAGTTCAAACCGGGCACCGCCGAGCTGACCCCGGCCTCCGAAGCCTCCCTGGACCGTGTCGGCGACATCCTGTCCGACAACCCCGGCCTCGGCCTGCACGTGGTCGTCTACGTCAAGAATGACGCGAATCTGGCCAGGGCCAGGGCCCAAGCCGTCCAAGACTACGTGAGCCGCACCCATTCCGGGGTCGGCCCGGAACGCCTCACCCCGCGCTGGGTCGGCAAACCCGAAACCATCACAGCGGCCGGCCGGAAGCACACCCTGGCCGAATCCGTCAACATCTTCACCAGAATTCAGAAACCCTAGGAGGATTCACCATGCGTACCATCCTGAACATTTTTATGACCGGCCTCGTGCTGCTGGCCATGTCTGTCCTGCCCGTCCTGGCCCAGGAAGCGGACCCGGCCGTGGAGCCCGATCCAGTCGCCTCCCTGAACAACCCCACCCAGGAGACCATCGCCCAGGGCCTGTCCGATGCCGCCAACCTGGAGAACGCCGAGGCCATTGCCACGGCCGAAATCGAGGTGACGGAGTCCCAGGCCGCCCTGGATGCGGCGGAAGCGGCCCTGGAAGCGGCGCAGCCCGACATCGACGCGGCCCAGGCCGCGGCTGACGCGGCCCAGGCTGCCGCCGATGCGGCTCAGGCTGCCGCCGAAGCGGCCCAGGCTGCCGCCGAAGCGGCTCCTGACGACACGGATCTGGCGGCCGCACTGGCTGATGCCAATGCCGCGCTGGCTGATGCCAATACCGCCCTGGCCGATGCCAATGCGGCACTGGAAGTCGCCAAGGAGCCCGAAGTCGCCCGCGACGCGGCCCTGGCCGAACTCGCCGCGGCCCAGGCGGCCTACGACACGGCCTTCACCACCGTGGATGAAGTCGCCGCCATGCGCGCCATGGGCATGGGCTGGGGCGCCATCGCCCACCAGCTCGGCGTCCACCCCAGCACCATCGGTCAGAGCGTAGCCGCCGCGGCCCACGCCAGGAATCAGGTCAAGGCTCAGACCAGGACCCAGACCATGGCACAGAAGGGCAAGGCTCTCGGCAAGACGGCCGAAATCACCGCCCGCAATACGGCCACGGGCAAGTCCAGCGCCTCGTCGAGCTCCGACACGGCTGAATCCTCCTCCGGCAAGGGCGGCAGCAACGCCGGTGGCAACGGCAACGCTGGCGGCAACGGCAACGCCGGTGGCAACAGCAACGCCGGCGGAAACGGCGGCGGAAACGGAAACGGCGGCGGAAACGGCGGCGGGAACGGCGGCGGGAACGGAAACGGCGGCGGAAAGAAGTAGCGCCTCGCCGCATTCGTTGAGCATAGTGCAGGGGACCGGACAATTTGCCCGGTCCCTTCGCTTTTTTCGGGCAGTGCTCGCCCGCGAGTTATGCGGGGCAGGCCATGATATAGCGGTCCAGCTGCAGGGCGAGAGCGGGGGCTTGCTGCTCGAGCCGATGCCGGGCTTCCGCCGTGAGCACGGCGATTCGGCATATCCCGTCCGCCTCCATGTGTTCGGTGGCGGCACAGGGGCCGAAAGCCGCCTTGGCAGCGACCACGGCCCCGGCGTCGTAGTGCGCGAGACGGGAATTTCTGTCCGTGCATCGGGAAGTTGCTGAACCCCACACGATCAGATGCATGCCTTCGTACGCAGCCCCCTGCGCGACGATGACCTCCCCCTTTTCGTAGGAACGTTCCGTGAGCCATGGAGCAAGCTGTTCCACCAGCGCTTCAAAAACGCTCTGCCTGTCCAGATGGACCAGCATGTCGTCAACAGTCTGTTCGAAAAGACTTTCTTGTGCCGATTCCTGCGTTTCCAGCATCTGCTCGAATTTCTCCAGGATGACGTCTTCGCAGAGCTCAAGCCCCAGATCCGGATCCGGAGTGAATCGTATCCCCTCCAGAACCGCCGGGGGCAGCGCGCGTGACAGCGTATCCACGAAGCGATCGGGCGGGTTCGCGATCACGATGGGGATCGTTGCGCCGTGCGCAGACTGAATGACGCGCTGGAGGGCGTTGACGGATGAGACGTCAAATCCCGAAACACCGGAAAAATCCAGAAGCATGCACCATGGCCGGGGAGAGGCGTTGAGCCCGGCCTTGAGCTCCTCGCTCAGACGGGCTGCGGAGCCGAAGAACAGATAGCCGCTCAGCTGGTATCCCTGAAGTCTGTCCCCGTTCGTCTGCAGGATGGTGCGGTTGGGAATCGAGCGGTTTTTACGGCTGTGCCGCATGCTGCCGTTGAACCTTTCCCTGATCACATCGACCCTGCTAAAACGGATGATGAAAAGCACCGTGGTGATGAGCAGGCCGATGCCGACGCCCTTGAGAAATCCCAGAAGGCAAATGGACAGGAAAATGCTTCCCAGCACGAGATAGTCGGACAAGGGAAGTTTACGGCATGTGCTGTGGAGCCAGGTGTCCATGATGTCGATGCCGAGGAAAACGAGCAGGCCGCCGAGAACGGGCAAGGGGAAAAACTCCAGAGCGGAGCCGCCTGCAAAGAGAACCGCGCCGACAACGGTCGATGCGACAAGTCCCGCCAGACGGGTGTACGCTCCGGTCATCCGGCAGAGGAGCGACAGCGAGAGCGCGTGGGCTCCGGGTGAACTGCCGCCCAGCGCGCCGGCAATGTTCGCCAGACCGGCATTGCGAAATTCCTTGTTGAAATCGACGTCTATGCCGCCCCCCAGATCGATGCCGCTCACGTTCAGCAGGAGTCCCATCAGGGTGACCAGAAAAACGGCGCCCATGACGGGCAGCTGTCCAAGCACGACGTCCCAGCGCACCGTGCCGAGTTCCGCCGGGGAAAAGGCGGGCCATAGGCCATTGGCCGGCACGCCGGAAAGGAGGATGCCGCCCGACCGGGCTTCGGCCAGCGACATTCCTGCAACGTGCAACGCGACATAGTAGAGCGCTGTGACGACAAGCAGCGAGGCCGGGAGGATGAGAAAATGCGGCCAGCGTTTCAGCGTAAGCCAAAGGAGAATGGCATACAGGAAGCCAGGCCCCCACTTCACGAGCTGGGATGCCTCCAGAAGACTTTGGATCGTGTCGAAATTGATGTCCATGCCGCTCATGACCGAAAGGCCGCCCACGGTGAGAAGCCAGCCGCCGCCCGCCAGAAAGCCTCCCACAACGGGGTATGGCACGAAGCGGAACAGGTTGGTCAGCCTGAAATGACCGATTGCCGCAAGCGCCAGGCCGGTGGCGAAGGTGGCCGAGCCGATGGAGGCGACCATGGTCATGAACGTCGCGTCCGGAGACGCCATTCCCATGGCCGCGACGACCGAAGGGCCCATTCCCGCGAGAACGGCCACCGGAGCATCCTGCGGCAAACATATGACGGACCGGAATGAACTGGTCAGGGCGAGAAGGATGCCCATGGCGACCGCGCCGAAAAGCAGCAGCCCCGACGCCCGTGTCGCAAGCGGTGCGAGCGGGCCGGAGAAGATCATGGCGCTCAGGGAGACCTCGATGACGACGATGAGAACGCCGATGACGCAGCCGAGAGCCAGCGCAGGGACGGCTTTGCGGGACAAAAGGTCCTCTGCCAGTTCCTTGAGTAATGATGCCATGAATGCCTCCTCTAACAAAGCTACATCATGACAATGCGTTAACGCAATCCAGATATGTCGGGGACCTCGCAAGGCTTTCGCCCTTCTCCCCGTGAATCGAGCCGTCGGCGCATCGCTTCTGCCGCCCTCATCAGTGAGCGGATCGTTTTTTTTGCGCTGGAAATTCCCCTCTGGCAAAAGGCTGCCAAGCCAGCTATGGACAGCATATCCGTAACCGAATCAGGAAGATGCAATGTCCGAGAATGCTCCTGCCACGCCACTTTTCTCCTACCCCTTCGTGTCCCTGTGCATGGTGGCCCTGTTCGGCTTCGGCAACATCGCCGTCTTCTACGGCCTCTACCCCTACCTCGCCTCCATCGGCATCACACCCTTCTGGGCCGGCTGGATTCTCGCCATGGAACCCCTGGCCGCCCTGGTGCTGCGCCCGGTCATCAGCCCCGGCCTCGGGCCGGGCAACGCCCTGCCGGTCATGCGCGCAAGCCTGGTCATGATCGCCCTGGCCCTGCTCGGCTACGCCTGGGCCCGAAGCCTGCCGGCGCTCATCTGCCTGCGGGTCTTCCACGGGGCTGCCTTCGTGACCCTGGTTTCGGCCACCACCGCCCTGCTCGTGCACTTCATCCCGCCGTCCAGAAGCGGCCAGGGCTTCGGTCTCTTCTCCCTGACCACCATGCTGCCCTTCGCCGTCATGCCCCCGCTCATGGAATACCTGCTGCGGGTCGTCCCCGACGCCGGGCACGCCTACGCCTGGGTCTCCCTCATGACCCTGCCGGCCCTGGCGCTCCTGGCGCCCCTCGGACCCCATGCGCGGCAGGCTCAGGAAAACGAGAGGCTCAGTTCATCGGGACGGGCGTCGACGGGGCTCGCCGACATCCGCTCGGCTCTGGAAAACTCCGGAGTGGCCCTCGTCCTGGGCGCGGGCCTGCTGACATTTCTCGGATCCACCCTGCTCTTCTTCTTCATGAAGGACTTCGGAGCGAGCATCGGACTGGCCAACGCGGGCCTCTTCTTCACCGTGTCCACGGGGGCCACCATCGCCGTGCGCCTGTTCGGCAGTTCCCGTTTCGACAGGCTGGACAAGCGCCGGACCCTGCTGCTCGCGTTCCTCGTCCTGGCGGGATGCTACGCGTCCTACTCCCTGGTCGCATCGCCCCTGCCCTTCCTGCTCGCGGCCGCCCTTTTCGGCGCCTGCATGGGTGTGACCATGCCCCTTCTGCAATCAACCCTCTTTCACCTGGCCGACCCGTCCAAACGCGGCCTGACCGCCAACCTCATGCTGTCCACCATGGACGCAGGCTATGTCCTGGGCCCCTACATCGGCGGCGCGATGCTCGGCATGGGCCTGTCCCACGCGGCCCTGTTCCGGCTCTCGGCGCTGCTGGCCCTCGGCGCTTGGCTGCTGATCCGCCAAATCGGGCAGCCGTCCCGGGCCACCCTCAACCCTCACCTCGGGAGAACCCCATGACCCGCACCCGAAAGGAAAGCCTGGACCGCCTCCGCGCCAACCCCGGAACCGTCGAACCCGGCCAGAGCGTCACGGTCGGCTCCTTCCGGCCCGAAGATGCCGAAGGCGTGGCCAGACTCTATTTCGCCATTTATGGGGAGAACTTCCCCCTGGACTACGTCTACGACCCCGAGCAGATCACGGCCGCCAACGCCGGACCGGACCTCCACCAGTTCGTGGCCCGCACGCCGGCTGGAGACGTGGTCGGTCTGACGGCCCTCTTCCGGGTGGCGCCGAACCCCGGCATCATGGAGTCCGGCGGGCTCATGATCCTGCCGGACTATCGCGGGGGTACCCTGGCAATGCGCATGACCAAAGCCTCCCTGGCCACCCTGCCGGAGGAACTGGGCCTCAACGCCATCTTCGGCCAAAGCGTATGCGACCACCTCATCACCCAGAAGCTGGCCCGCCATTTCTCCTTTCCTCCCTACGCCCTGGAGATGGAAGCCATGCCGCCCAGGCCCGAAGGCAGCACCGACGGCATCGGGGGGAGAATCTCCCTGCTGAACGAACTGCGCGTCTATCGCGATGCGCCCCACACGGTGCACCTGCCCGAACGCTTTGCCGGCTTTCTCAAGGACCTGTACGCAAATTACGGTCTGGAGAGGTCCTTCGGGACGGCCCAGTCCGCCAGCGGGCGGACTCGCTCCGGCGTGACGACCATGGACGGGGCGTCCCTGGCCAAGCTCCTGGTCGACGAGCCGGGCGCGGATCTCAGAGAGGCCATCGACGCCTTCGAGAACGGGCATCCCGGACGGCACGCCTACCAGCTGCAACTGCCCCTGGCCCATCCGGGACTGCCCGCAGCTGCGGAAACGGCCCGCGAGCGCGGCTACTTCTTCGGCGGACTGCTGCCGCTGTGGACCGGGACCGACGTGTTGCTGCTGCAGAAGCTCACCTCGCCCCCCGACTTCTCGCTCCCGCTGCTGCTGACCGACGAGGCCAGGGAGCTCATGGAGTGCATCCGCTCGGACTGGGCCGGGCTGCCCGGCCGATGAAGGGAACAGACCGGGCGTCGGCCCCGCGAGTTGACACAAAACCCTGTTCTTTCGCACAGTTCGGTAGATTTTCAGCCCAAGGATGTGTCCATGCAACATGAACCGTACGATATCGGCCCCGCCCGCCCCCGCCTGGACGCCCTGGCCAAGGCGTGCGGCGCGGAGCTTTTCAGCGCCGACAGCTATCCGCCCGGCCTGCTCTGGGCCGGTGCCAGACGCTGCGGCGTGCCCCACGGCATCCTTCGGGGCGTCGACGCGGCCGCGGCCAGGGCCCTGCCCGGAGTGCACGCCGTCCTGACCCGCGAGGACGTGCCGGGATCGAACCGGCAGGGCATCGTGCACAAGGACATGCCCGTGCTGTGCGGGACCAGGGTCCGCCATTGCGGGGACCCCGTGGCTCTCGTGGTGGCGGAATCGCGCGACATCCTGCGCCAGGCGCTGGCCCTCGTCCGCGTGGACATCGAGCCCCTGCCGGTCCTGGCCGACATCGACGCGGCCCTGGCCCCGGACGCCCCGCTCATTCACGAAGCCGACGGCTCCAACGTCCTGCTGGCCGCAGAGATCCGCAAGGGGGACGCCGAAGAGGCCCTGGCGCAGTGCGATGTGGTCCTCGAGGAAACCTTCTTCACGCCGTCCCAGGCCCATGCCTTCCTGGAGACCGAGAACGGCCTGGCCTGTCTGGACGAGGACGGCGTCCTGCACCTGACCGTCTCCACCCAGGCCCCTTTCCGCGACCGCTTCGAGATCGGGCACGCCCTGGGTCTGGCGCCCTGGAAGATCCGCGTCCACAGCCCGTTCCTTGGCGGCGGGTTCGGCGGCAAGGACGGGGCGACGGTGCAGTGCCTCCTGGCTCTGGCCGCCCTGCGCCTCCCGGGGCGGACCATCAAGATGTGGTGGGACAGGGAGGAGAGCTTCCTGGCCGGCTACAAGCGCCACGCGGCGCGGATGCACTACCGGCTGGGCGCCATGCACGACGGCACGCTGAAAAGCGTGGTCTGCCGCCTGTGGTACGACAGCGGGGCCTACGCCCATCTGGGCGGCGAGATCATGGAGCTGGGCATGGAGCACGCCGCCGGACCCTACCGGGTGGAGCACATGGATTGCCGGGGCCTGTGCGTCTACACCAACAACCCCGTGGCCGGGGCCTTTCGCGGCTTCGGCGTGGCCCAGGTCAGTCTGGCCTTCGAGGGCATGATGGACCGCCTGGCCGGACGGCTCGGCCGGGACCCGCTGGACCTGCGCCGCCAGAACGCCCTGCGCCGCGGGGACCGCAACTGCGCGGGCGTCACGCTGACCTCCTCCGTGGGCCTTGACGAGTGCCTGCGCAGGGTCCGGGATCACGAGCTCTGGACCACGCGCCATACGTGGAAAAAGGCCGCCCCCCCGTTCACCCGCCGCGGCGTCGGCATCGCCGCCGTCTTCAACGGCATGGGCTACGGCCGGGGCCTGGCCGACAACGCCATCGCCAAGATCGAGCTGACCCCGGACGGGCGCTTCGTCATCTACAGCGGCGTCCCGGACATGGGCCAGGGCAACGCCTCCACCTTCGCCCAGATCGCAGGCGAAATGCTCTGCCAGGACGCAGGCCGCCTCGAGGTCGTGCAGCCGGACACGGAGCGCGCTCACCCGTCGGGTTCGGCCTCGGCCGGCCGGACCACCTACACCTTCGGCCAGGCGCTGATCAAGGCCTGCGAGCTCATGACCGCCAAGCTCGTCCGCCGCGCGGCCCTGGCTCTCATGATCGACGAGCCCGGCGGCATCACCCTGGTCCCCGGCGCGGTCAGGCACCTGCCCACGGGCAAGGAGCTGCCCCTGGCCGCCATGGGCGCCATGCTGCCCCGCGACGACCGCGTCTGCGTGGCCGAATACCTCATGCCCGTCTCCCGCGAGGTACCGGACACGGGCAGGGATTTCCCCCTGGGCTTCCCGCACCTGATCTTCCCCTTCGCGGCGCACCTGGTGCGCGTGGAGGTCGACGAGCTCACCGGTCTGGTGCGGGTCTGCGACTATCTCGCGGCCACCGACGGGGGCCGCGTCCTCAACCCGCAGAACTTCCACCAGCAGATCGAGGGGGCCGTGGCCCAGGGGCTCGGTTTCGCCCTGATGGAGGGCTTCGGGACCGAAAACGCGCGCATCACGACCCCCGACCTGTCGACCTACCTCATCCCCACCAGCCTGGACTTCCCGGACACGCAGTCCGTGGCCGTGGAGACGCTGGAGCACAGCGGCCCCTTCGGCATGAAGGGCGTGGGGGAGGTAGGCCTGAACGGGCCGTTGCCGGCCGTGGCCTCGGCCCTGTCCGACGCCCTGGGCGCGCGCATCGACCGCGCCCCGGTCACGCCGGCCATGATCCTCGAACTTCTGGCCTCACGCGGAGCGCAGGCATGATCATCCGTTTTTGCATCAACGGCCGGGACACGGAACTGGACGTGCGCGGCGACGAGCGCGCCGTGGACATCCTGCGCGAAAGGCTGGGGCTGACCGGCACCAAGGAAGGCTGCGGGACCGGCGAATGCGGCGCGTGCGCCATCCTGGTCGACGGGCGGGCCCGACTGTCGTGCCTGACGCTGGCGGCCCAGCTCGACGGCCGGGACCTGACCACCATCGAGGGCCTCGGCAGCCCCGAGGCGCCCCACCCCCTGCAGCAATCCTTCGCCGAGCGCGGCGCCGTGCAGTGCGGGTTCTGCACGCCGGGCATGGTCGTGGCCGCCGCGGACCTCCTGGCCCGCGACCCGCACCCCGGCCGCGAGGCCATACGCGAGGCCCTGTCCGGCAACCTCTGCCGCTGCACGGGCTACTCCCGCATCCTCGATGCGGTGCACAAGGTGGACGAACGATGAGCGCATATCTGCCCGGAACCCTGACCGATCTCTGGGACCTTCTCGAAGAGGCGGACACCGCCGTCATGGCGGGGGGAACGGACTTGCTCGTGCGGCGCAGGGCCGGGAAGTGCGCAGGACGGATCTGCTGTCTGGAGCGCATCCCCGAGCTGCGCGGAGTGCAGGAGGAGGAAGGCGTCCTGGAGATCGGCGCGACCACGACCCTGACCGACCTGCTGGAATCCGCGACCGTCGCCGCCCGCCTGCCCATGCTCCACCAGGCCGTCCGCCAGCTGGGCTCGCCCCTGGTGCGCAACCAGGCCACCCTGGGCGGGAACATGTGCACGGCCTCGCCCGCAGGTGACACGCTCCCCGCCCTGTACGCCCTCGGGGCGCAGGCGGTGCTCCTGTCGCGGCGCACGGAGCGGGTCCTGGACGTGGCGGAGTTCATCGCCGGCCCCGGCCGGACCGCCCTCGAACCGGGGGAAATTCTGGCGCGCGTGCGCATCCCCCTGCCCGAGCCGAACGCCGTGCAGCATTTCGAGAAGGTCGGCAGGCGCCGGGCCCTGGCCATCAGCGTGGCCAGCCTGGCAGCAGTGCTGCGTCTGGACGGGGATGTCGTACGGGACATCCGCCTGGCCTTCGGCAGCGTGGCCCCCACGGTGCTGCGCTGCGCCGAGGCCGAGGCCTGGCTGACGGACCGCACCCTGACCGCCGACAACCTGCGCCATGCGGCCGGCCTCGTGCGCTCGGCCGTGCTGCCCATCGACGACGTGCGGGCCACGGCGGACTATCGCCGGCAGGTGGCGGGCAACCTGCTCCTGCGGCTGGAGACGTACAGGCCATGAGAGTCATCCTCCTGACGATGCTCATGCTTCTGGCGACGACCGCCCGCGCCTCGGACCAGCCCCTGCGTCTGGTCCTGCACTGGCTGCCCCAGGCCCAGTTCGCGGGCTACCTCATGGCCGAGGAAAAGGGCTTCTACGCCGCGCGCGGGCTGGACCTGAAGATCATCCCCGGAGGCCCGGACGTAAACGTCTCCCAGCATCTGGCCGACGGCCGGGCGGAGTTCGCGACCATGTTCCTGTCCACGGCCATCGAGCGCAGCGCCGCCATGGACCTGGTCCACATCGGCCAGATCGTGCACCAGTCCGCCCTCATGCTCGTGGCCAGCCGCGATTCGGACATCCGTTCCCTGAAAGATCTTGGCGGCCGGCGCGTGGGCATGTGGGGGGCGGACTTCCAGATCCAGCCCCGGGCCCTGTTCAAGCGCCTGGGCATCGAGGTCACGGTCGTCGAGCAGGCCCCGTCCATGGACCTCTTCATGCGCGGCGGCCTCGATGCCGTTTCGGCCATGTGGTACAACGAATACCACACCCTCATGTCCTACGGGCTGGAGGAGAAGGACATGGTCGCCTTCTTCTTCCGCGACCTGGACCTCAATTTCCCCGAAGACGGCCTCTACTGCCTGCGTTCCACCTTCGAACGCGACCCCGCCGCGGCCCGCGCCGTGGCCCAGGCCTCCCTGGACGGCTGGGCCTACGCCTTCGCCCACCCCGAGGAGACCCTCGACGTGGTCCTCCGGCGCATGAAGGAGCACAGGGTCAAGGCCAACCGCGCCCACCAGCGCTGGATGCTCGCGCGCATGCAGGACATCGTCCTGGCCGGGGGTGCACCGCGCCTGACCCTGAGCCGGACCGACTTCGAACGCACGACGCACATCCTGATGGAACAGGGCTTCGCCTCCGAGCCGCCACGCTACGAGGAATTCGTCATGGAGCCGACGCCATGAGACTGTCCATCGGCGCCCGCCTGTCAGCCCTGACCCTGGCTTGCGTGACCCTCATCCTGGCCATGGTCGTCGGGTACGCCTACGTGGTCTCGCGCGACACCATCGTCGAGCTGGCCAGGAAGAACGGGACCGCAGTGGCCCAGGGCACGGCCAGCCGCATCAACGCCCAGTTTCAGGCCACGGCCAAGGTCACGGAAACCGTGGCCGCCACCCTGGAGGACGCCGACCTCAGCAAGCGGTTCCTGTCCGACCTCGGACGACGCGTCCTCTTCAGCAACCCCGGCATCTTCGGCACGGCCGTGGCCTTCGAGCCCCAGGCCTTCGAACGCGGCACGAAGTATTTCGCCCCCTACTCCTACCGCAGGAACTACGCCATCACCTCCGTCAACCTGGGCGGGGACGACTACAACTATTTCACCAAGGACTGGTACCAGCTGGCCCGGGAGCTGAACCGCCCCGTATGGACGGAGCCCTATTACGACGACGGCGGGGGCGACACGCTCATGATCACCTACTCCGCCCCCTTTTCGCGCCGCACGCCCCGCGGCCTGCAGCCGGCAGGCGTGGTCACCGCGGACATCGACCTGGCCTGGCTGCAGCGCACGATCTCCTCTGTCAGTGTCTCGGCCTCGGGGTACGTATTCCTGCTCTCGCGCTACGGCGCCTACATCGCCCACCCCGACCCCGCGCTGATCATGAACGAAACGATCTTCACCCATGCCGAGGACCTGAACCTCCCTTCCCTGCGGGATCTGGGGAAAGAGATGGTCGCGGGCCGGGCCGGCTTCGTGGAATTCTCGGATCTGCCCGGGGTCGGGGCGGCCTACGTCGCCTACCAGCCTCTGCCGGACGAGCGCTGGTCCCTGGCGGTGGTGCTGCCCAAGGACGAACTGCTGGCCGGGGCGAACCGGGTCACGCGTATCATGACCGGCATCGGCCTGGCCGGATTCGTGCTTCTGGCCGGCGTGATCCTGGCGGTCTCGGGCACCATCACGCGCCCCCTGCGCATCCTGACCCGGGCCGCAGGCGGCATCGCCGCGGGCAATCTCGATCAGCCCATGCCCGCCATCGCGCCGGGCGACGAGGTGGGCGACCTGGCGGCGTCCTTCACCAGCATGAAGGAGGCTCTGAGGCGGCACATCGCCGACCTCACGACCGCCACGGCCGCCCGGGAGCGGATCGAATCGGAGCTGCGCATCGCCCGCGACATCCAGATGAGCATCCTGCCGAAGATCTTCCCGCCTTTCCCAGACAGGGCGGAGCTTGACGTCTACGCCTCCATCGTCCCTGCCCGCGAGGTCGGCGGCGACCTGTACGACTTCTTCTTCGCGGACGAGCACCGTTTCTGCTTCCTCATCGGCGACGTCTCCGGCAAGGGTGTGCCCGCGGCCTTCTTCATGGCCGTGACCAAAACCCTGATCAAGGCCGTGGCCGAGCGCGAGAAGGCCCCGGGCCGCATCCTGTCCAAGGTCAACGACGAACTGGCGGCGGACAACGACTCCTGCATGTTCGTGACCCTCTTCCTGGCCATCCTGGACACCCGCACGGGGAGGCTCGAATTCGGCAACGCCGGGCACAACGCCCCGCTGCTCCTGCGCCGCGGCCGCCCCCCGGAATGGATCGGCAGCCTGGAGGAGCCCATGGCCGGGGCCATGCCGGACATCGACTACACCACCGGCGCCCTCGACCTCGCCCCCGGCGACACGCTCTTCCTGACCACGGACGGCGTCGGCGAAGCCATGAACCCGACCCTCGAACTCTATACGGACGACCGCCTGCTGGAAACCGTGTCCGCCCACGCGAACGCCGGAGCACAGGACATGCTCCGGGCCGTGTCCGCATCCGTGACGGACTGGGCCGGCGGCGCGGAGCAGTCCGACGACATCACCATGCTCGCGGTGCGGTACCTCGGACCCGCGCCGCAATAACTTTCACAACCCCTAAGGAGATTGCCATGGATATTCAGACCCGGATCGTCGACACCAAGGCCCTGCTGACCTGCTCCGGGCGCATGGACGCCGTCACCGCGCCCCGCTTCGAGGCAGCCAGCACGGAACTGCTGGGGCAGGGACACACGGCCCAGATCGCGGACCTGAGCGGACTCGAATACATCAGCTCCGCCGGGCTGCGCAGCATCCTGGCCGCCGGCAAAAAGCTCAAGGCCGCAGGCGGGAGTCTCGCCTTCTGCGGGCTGTCAGGCATGGTGGACGAGGTGTTCAGGGTTTCCGGTTTCCTGAAGCTCTTCAAAGTGCACGCCTCCGAGGCCGAAGCGCTGGAGGGCTGATGAACACCGGAGGGATCAGCCTGCGCATCCCGGCCACCATCGAAAGTCTCGGCCTGGTGCAGGACTTTGTCGGCGAACACGCAGGGCGTCTGGGCCTTGGCGCAGACTTGGCGGGCAAGCTCGAGCTGGTGGTCGAGGAACTGGTGGTCAACATCGGCAGCTACGCCTACCCTGAAGGCGAAGGCGACATGGAAGTGGACTGCGTGCTCAGTCCGGACGCGACCCGCTTCTGCCTGATCCTGCGCGACTGGGGCGCGGCCTTCGACCCGCTGAACAGGGAAGCGCCGGATCTGGAGGCCGGACTTGACGAGCGCGAACCCGGGGGCCTGGGCATTTTCCTGGTCCGCGAAATGGCCGACGAATGCACCTACCGCCGTAACGGCGACATGAACGAATTCAGGGCCTGCTTCGCCCTGCCCAAGGAAGGACGGACATGACCGACCAGCGGACCATCACCCTGCGCCTGCACGCGGACCCGGCCTGGATTCCCATGGTCCAGGGCGTGGCCGAGCAGTGCGGGGCGGTTTTCGGGCTCGATCACGGCAAGGCCCTGCGCCTGACCATGGCCGTGGAGGAAATCCTGGCCTATCTTGCCGAACTGACGCCGCAGACTCCTCTGGAACTGAACGTGACGCCGGGCGCCAGCCATGTCGACACGACCTTTTCCTTCGCGGCCCGCGACGCCGATCTCTGGGCCATGAACATCACCGCCTGCGGGGCCGACTGCGCCGAGGAGAACCTGCAGGCCATGGGGCTGCTCCTGGCCGCGCGCATGAGCGACGGCCTGGAGGCCAAACGTGACGGCGCCAGCGTCCTCCTGCGCCTGCGCATGGACCGCTCGTACCCGGGCCTGGACCCGCGCCGGGCAGAACGCTTCACCCCGCGGGGCGCGGCGTCCTTCAGGCCGGCTCTCGACCCCAGCCTCATCAAGGAGGCCTGCGCCCTGGCCACGGCCCTCTATCCCCAGAGCATCGTGCCGCCGGACTTCAGAACCCCGGGCAGGGTGGTCGACCGGATCCTGGGCGGGGAACTCTTTGGCGCCCTGGCGGTGGACCAGGGCGGCAACGTGTGCGGTTTCATGACCTGGGAGCCCCTTTCCGCCACCAGCGTGTCCTTCTGCGGCCCGTACGTCTTCACGGCCGAGCGGGCCGCCGTCGCGCGCGGACTGACGGAGCATCTCGTCGGCGCCGTGGCCCGCACGCCCGTTGCGGTCATCCTGAGCAGGATGCCCACGGAAGACCTGCCCCGGGAAGAGTTCGAGCTGCTGGGCACCCTGCCCCTGACCGACGCCGACGGCGCCTCGGCCCCACTCAACATCTGGTACCGGGACATGCGCGAGGACAACGGGCTGGCGGTCTGGACCCACCCGGAACTGAACGCCTTTCTGCACGCCGAGTACGAGCGGCTGTTCCTCATGCGCGACATCCACCTCGTCTCGCACCAGGGCGAGCAGGTGGCCGGACGCTCGGTCTTCGCCACGTCCATCCAGCCCGAGGCCAGCCAGGCGCTGCTCATCCCCATGCTCGACGGGGCCGACGCCTCCGACACCCTGCGCGGGCACGTCCAGCTGCTGGCGTCCGAAGGCTACCGCAACATCCTCGTCCACCTCGACCTGGCCCACGGCTGGCAGGCGGCAATGGCCCCGGCCCTACTGGAAAACGGCTTCCAACCCCGCGTCCTGCTCCCCCATGCGGGCCAGGCGGACGTGGTGGTGCTGCAGCATGTTGGATCTTGAACGACTGGTGCCGGCCCACGTCCGGAGCTTCGAGGTCTATACGCCGAGCAAGCCCGACCAAGAGCTGATGCGGCTCTTCCGTGTCGACCACCTGCACCGGCTCAACAACAACGAAAACCCCCTGGGCCCGCCGCCCGAGGCGGCCCGCATCATTCAAGGCTTCCCGCCCCGGCTGACGCCCATCTACCCCAGCGGCGACGCCTACGCCCTGCGCCAGATCCTGGCCGGCCGCTTCGGCAAGTCGCCGGACCAGTTCCTGGTCGGGAACGGGTCCTGCGAGGTCATCTCCAGCGTCATCAAGGCTTTTTGCGCCGAGGGCGACAACATCGTCACGGCCGACAGGACCTTCGCTGTCTACGAGTGGGTCGCCGAGTTTTCGGGCATCGAGGCCCGGCTCACCCCGCTCAGGGAGTTCGGGTTCGACCCGGACGCCATGCTCGCCGCCCGCGACGAGCGCACCAAGATCCTCTTCGTCTGCAACCCCAACAACCCCACGGGCACCTGGTGGGACACGCCCACCCTACTCCGCTTCCTGGACGCCGTGGACGGCCGGCAGATCGTCGTCCTGGACGAGGCGTACTTCGAGTTCGTGGAGCAGGCCGGGTTCCCGGACGGCATGAAACTTCTGGAACAGTACCCCAACCTGGTGGTCTTCCGCACCTTCTCGAAGATGTACGCGCTGGCGGCGCTGCGCATCGGCTACCTGTGCAGCTCCCCGGCGGTGGTCGACATCATCCGCCGCACTCACGTGGTCTACTCGGTCAACGCCCTGGCCCAGCAGGCGGCCGCCGCGGCCCTGGAAGGCGACGCGGCCTTCGTCGCGGCGACACGGGCCATGGTCACCGCGGGCAAGGAAAGAGTCCTGGCCCTGTGCAGGGAGCTTGGCCTGCCCTGCCAGTGCGGCGAGGGCAACTTCGTCATGATCCGCGTGCCCTGCTCCGACACCCTGCTCTACCGCAAGCTCATGGCCCGGGGGGTCATGATCCGGACCATGACAGGCTTCCGCTTTCCGGGCTGGATCCGGGTCAGCATGGCGCAGGGGGAGGTGTTGGAGGAGTTCTGCGGCGCGATGCACGACGTGTTGCGCGCCTGAAGGGCCGGCCGGACTTCGACCGGCCGCGAAGGGCGGATGGTTCGAGATCGGACATACCCCTGCGCGGAGTGCGCGCATCACCCGGAAACACGTCGCACCAGCCCACGCCCGTACACGTCCCGGCGCCGTTTTCCCGAACGGCTGGCCGCCGGCTGTTGCCCGCCGTGTTCGTTTTCGGGCACACGTCTTGTCCTATATTGTATCAAAAAAGACATATTACCTCCTACACCCTTGCAACGGCAAGATTGAAATCTCATGATGTCAGCGAGTTACAAAATTTACAAATCCAACATTTCTGGGACCGGTTCTTGCTGAAAGCAATGAGTTACATGACTGCGAATTGAACGAACGCCAAGGCCCTGCGTTCAAAACCACCTTTCAAACACAAGTTTCACGGAGGATAGCATGCAGCTCAAAGACCCATCTCTGTTACGCAGTTCGTGCTTTGTCGGCGGACAATGGATTGAAGCCGACACGAAGAAGACGTTCCCCGTCATCAATAAGACCACGAACGCCGAGATCTGTGCCGTGCCCGATTGCGGGGCATCCGAAACCGCCCGCGCCATCGACGCCGCGGCGGACTCTTTCAAGGCGTGGGCAGCCTGGACCGCCAAGGAGCGCGGCGCGGTCCTTCACAAATGGCATGACCTCATCCACGC
>CALMTS010000230.1 GCA_937872685.1 uncultured Desulfomicrobium sp. | reverse complement strand
CGATGTAGGCCCGGGCCTCGCGGCTCAGGTGGTGTTCGCCGTCGGCGTCGTAGAAGAGGTTGCGGCCGTTCTTGAACAGGGACTGGTGCACGTGCATGCCGCTGCCGTTCTCCCCGTAGAGGGGCTTGGGCATGAAGGAGGCGTAGCATCCGTTCTGGCGGGCGATCTCCTTGACCACCACACGGTAGGTGATGGCCGTGTCGGCCATCTTGAGGGCGTCGGCGTAGCGCAGGGCCAGTTCGTGCTGGCTGGGGGCGACCTCGTGATGCCCGTACTCCACGCCGATGCCCATGGAGCGCAGGCAGGAGATGATCTCGCGCCGGATGTCCCCGGCCAGGTCCAGGGGTGGGGCGTCGAAGTAGCCGCCGGCGTCCAGGGGCTTGGGCGAGGTGGGGCTTTCGAACAGGAAGAATTCGAGCTCGGGACCGACATAAAAGGAATACCCTTTGCTCGCGGCGGCCTGCAGGTTCCGCTTCAGGCAGTTGCGGCTGTCTCCGGCAAAGGGGGTGCCGTTGGGCTCCAGGATGTCGCAGAACATGCGCGCGATGGGCGCGGAGGTCTGCCGCCAGGTGACCAGCTGGAATGTGGCCGGGTCGGGGATGGCGATCATATCGCTTTCTTCAATTCTGCAAAACCCCTCCAGGGAGGAGCCGTCGAAGCCCATGCCCTCCTCGAAGGCGGCTTCGAGTTCGCCGGGCAGCACCTGAAAACTTTTCAGGGTTCCAAGCACATCCACGAACCAGAACTGAACCAGCTCGATCCTGTGCTCACGCACGGCCTTGATGACATCGTCGGAATTCTTGCAGTTGAAGATGGGAAATTCGGGCATTGTGTCCTCCGCGCATGGTGTTGGGCTGGGCGGAACCTAGCAAAGAGCGGAGGTATTGTCTTGTTTTTGGCGAGATTTTGCAAAATTGGCAAAAGAAGGGCGGGGCGGGATGGAACGGCTTGAATTACAATGCCGTGACAGCGCGGCCGCGGTCCGGTTCGTTCCGGGCAAGGGCCGCCGAAACTCCTTCGCGGGCCTCGTAGGGCTCAGCCGTCGCGTGCCGGGGCGATAGGCCCGATGGCGCGGAGGGCGACGGCTGAGCCGACGATGCCTGGCTCAGTCAGACAGTCGCCGGCCCTTGCCCGGAACGAACCGGACCGCTGGGTTCGTGCATTTGGCGCAGTTCCGGGGCGTGCCTGTTTTTGGTTATAGGTGCATTCCGTAATCACTTTGTCGAATCAAGCCTCCGGGCCGCAGGCCCGCAGAAACTCCTCCACTGCCCCCATGCCCTCCGCGTCCAGCAGGTTGATGATGTGGCTGCCGATGACGGCCGCGTCGGCCAGGC
>CALMTS010000229.1 GCA_937872685.1 uncultured Desulfomicrobium sp. | reverse complement strand
ATGAGCATCGCCAAGGCGCTGAAGACGCTGGAAAACAGACTGATCAACAAGACGAGCGGGAAGCGGGCATGATCGAGATCAAGAATCTGCACAAGAAGTTCGGGGACCTGGAAGTTCTCAAAGGGGTCGATCTGACCGTGGCGGCGGGCGAAGTGGTCTGCATCATCGGACCGTCGGGCTCGGGCAAGTCCACGGTGTTGCGCTGCATCAACCGCCTGGAAACGCCGACGGCGGGCACGGTCGTCGTGGACGGCCATGACATCATGGACCCGCGCACGGACATCAACTACGTACGCACCGAAGCGGGCATGGTCTTCCAGCAGTTCAACCTGTTCCCGCACATGACCGTGCTCGACAACGTGACGCTGGGTCCAGTCAAGGTCCGCAAGATGAAGAAGGCCGAAGCCGAGCACCTCGGCTACGACCTGCTGGCCAAGGTCGGCCTGGCCTCCAAGGCCGTGGCCTACCCCGAACAGCTCTCGGGCGGCCAGAAGCAGCGCGTGGCCATCGCCCGCGCCCTGGCCCTGCAGCCCAAGGTCATCCTCTTCGACGAGCCCACCTCGGCCCTGGATCCGGAACTGGTCGGGGAAGTGCTGGAAGTCATGAAGAAGCTGGCCGCCGAAGGCATGACCATGATCGTCGTCACCCACGAGATGGGCTTTGCCCGCGAGGTGGCCGACCGCGTCATTTTCATCGATCAGGGCGTGGTCCAGGAAGACGCCGCCCCGAAGGAGTTCTTCAGCAACCCCAGAAACCCCCGGCTGCGGGACTTCCTGGGCAAGATCGTGGGCACGGCGAGAGAGAGCTGAAAAAACCGCTACCCCTCGGACCCCGCCCCGCCCGGACCGATCCGCCCCACCAGTTGGGCGAACACTGACGGCACCTGCGCCGAAAGCGTCATGACCTGCCCCGAGAAGGGGTGCGTGAAGGTAATGGATTTCGCATGCAGGGCCAGACGCGGGAACGTGTCGCCCTTGACCCCGTATTTCCTGTCCCCCGCCACCGGATGCCCCAGATCCGCCATCTGCACGCGGATCTGGTGCTTGCGCCCGGTCAGCAGTTCAATGTCCAGCAACGTGAAGTTTCCCCTCTCCTGCACCACCGCCCACGCGGTCCGGGCCAGCTTGCCCTGGGACGTGTCGCGGGTCGCGTACACCTTGTGCACGCCGCTCTCCACCAGATGGGAGATGGCCAGACCGGATGGCTTGCCCATGAGCCCGTGCACCACCGCCGCATAGGTCTTGGTCGTGTCCGGCCAACGCTCCTGCAGAACGCGCTTGGCCTCCTCGGTCTTGGCGAAGAGCACGAGGCCCGACGTCTCGCGGTCCAGACGGTGGACGATGAATATCCTGTTGCGGGATTTGGAGTTGCCCTTCCTGACGTAGTCCGTCAGGGCGAAATAGGCCGTGCGCGTCTTTTCCGTGTCCGAGGCCATGGTCAGCATGCCTGCGGGCTTGTCCACGACGATGATGTCGCGGTCCTCGTGGATGATGCGCAGGTTCGACGGCAGGTGCCGTGCGCCGGGGCGGGAGGAATGTTCCATGGCGTCCTTCGTGATGGGTGGGGGATCCGGCGTTGCCGGTGCCGCTTCTGTACGCAGGGGCGCGGGGCGGGTAAAGCACAAACCTCCGCCGGACGCCTCCCAGGACGTAGGCGAAAAGGTCCGCCGGCCCTGCATTCCCTGCTCATCGGAACGGCACATGCCGTCAGCGGAGCCGACGGGTTCACCCGGCCCCGTGTCTGACATCCCGGCCTCCGGGAGGCGACCTGCAGGGCTGGGCAACCTCAATGTATTACACACTATTTTGTTGACATGTCGAAGGCGCATGAGTGTAAGGTCCTTCAAATCCAGCTGTCCCGCCAACGCAGGAAAACAGGAGCATCCCATGGACCCCATGTTTGCCATGCCATTCATCAAAGCCACCCGCGACGTGCTCGCCGCCACTGCGGCCATGGACGTCGTTGCCGGCGCCCCGTACGTCAAAAGGGACAAAACGGCTTCCGGGAGCGTATCGGCGCTGATCGGCATCACGGGAGACAAAAAGGGGTCGTTCTCCATCTCGTTCGAGAAAAGCACGGCGGTGCACATCGTCAAACGGATGCTTGGAGACGACATCGAAGATATCCTGGCGGACGTTCAGGACGCCATGGGCGAAATCACGAACATGATTTCAGGGCACGCCCGTGTCGGGCTGGTCGGCATGGGCCTCAAGCTCCAGGGATCGACCCCGTCCGTGATCATGGGCGACAACCACACCATCACCTGCAAAACCTCGTCCGCGGCCATCGCCATCCCCTTCTCCTGCGAGGCGGGAGCCTTCACCCTGGAGTTCTGTTTCGACTAGAAACCGCGTCCGGCCAGGCCCGCTCCCATCCCCCCGCCTCAGCGCAGCTCAAACCGGAGCCTCCCGCTCCTCTTCCGCATTTTCCTGCGCTCCCAAGGTCAGACGCTCCAGGGTTTCGAAGAGGCTCTTCATGTGTGCGGGCTTGGCCAGATACCCATCCATGCCCGCAGCGAGAATGCGCTCGCGGTCCCCGGCCATGGCGTAGGCCGTCAGGGCCACGATCGGCACACGGGCGTGTTCCGCGAAACGCGCATCCGTCCGTATGATCCGTGTCGTTTCCAGACCATCCATGACCGGCATCTGCACATCCATGAAAATGAGGTCCACGGTATCCGCCCTGAGAACCCTGAGGGCCTCCTCCCCGTTCTCCGCCAGAAGGACCTCGACTCCCCGCTTGCCCAGCATGGTCCCGAGGCTCAGCCGGTTCACGGGTTCGTCCTCGACCAGCAGCACGCGCAGCGAGTTAAGCCGCCCGCGGTCCCGGAAATCCAGTTCGCAGCACTCGCCTTCGGCCGGAGAAGGGGCGTCCCCAAGGGGCAGGCTGACGGCGATCGTCGTCCCCATCCCGGGCCCGGTATCCACGGCCACAGTGCCGCCCATCAGGGAGACCAGGCCGCGCACGATGCTCAAGCCGAGCCCCGCCCCCTGCCTGCGACGCTCGCCCTCGATTCCGCCCTGCTCGAAGGGCTCGAAGATGTGGCCCAGATTTTCGTCGTCGATGCCCGGGCCCGTGTCCGAAACCAGGAAGAGATAATTGCGCCCCCCGGGCGACGGCACGGGGAGCATGCTCGCGTCCAGTCGCACGTCACCGCTTCTGGTGAACTTGACGGCGTTGCCGAGCAGGTTCGAGAGCACCTGCAGCAGGCGGTGTTCGTCTCCGGTGACCATGACCGGCAGATCTTCGTGGATGTTCACCTGCAGGCCGACCCCTGCCTGCTGTGCCGCCGGCTGAAAAAGTTCCCCCAGGGAATGCAGCAGGTCGCGCAGGTTGAACGGTTGTTGCTGAATCTGGATCTTGCCGGCTTCCACCCGCGAAATATCGAGAATGTCACCGAGCAGGCGGGTCAGCCGGGTGCAGGAAAACACGGCGGTGGACGTGAACTCCTGCTGTTCGCGGCTCATGTCCGTGGTCTCCAGCAACTGCAGCATGCCCATGATGCCGTTCAGGGGCGTGCGCAGCTCGTGGCTCATGTTCGCCAGAAACGCCGATTTGGCCCGGTTGGCTGCCTCGGCCTGATCCCGCGCCGCCTTCAGTTCGCCCATCACCGCAGCCATGGCGCTCGCATGACGCTCGGAGCGCCTGCGCTGCATCGACAGGGACCAGATCACCAGAAACAGCAGCACATCCACGGTCACGCCCCCGACCGCGATGACCATGGGTTGATCCGTCTGCATTCCGGTCGTGAACTCCGGCAGGGCGGAAAAGAGAACCGTCCATTTCCTGCCGGGCAAATCGATGGTCTTCTGCGCCACAAGCTTTGCCACGCAGTCCGAACCGAAAGCCCTGCCCGGTTGCGAATCATAGAGGTGGGTCTCGGACCCGACGCTCTCGCCGTCGTAGATGAGGAAATGCAGATGCGGCAGGCCATGCCCCAGGATTCCGCGCATGAGGTCGTTGATGCGGAAGGGGCTGTAGACAAACCCCAGCAGCGCATTTCTGCGCTCCTCCACGGTGGAGAGGGCGGATTCCGGGCGATAGAGCGGCAGGTACATCAAGAAGCCGGCCTGCACGTCCTGGACCGTCTCCTGCACCAGGGTGACCTTGCCCGACACGGCCGGCGCCCCGGTGTCCCGGGCCTGGATCATGGCCGCCCGGCGCACGTCTTCGGAGAACATGTCGTAGCCGAAGGCCCTCAGATTCCGGCCCGAAAACGGTTCGAGATACACGATGGCGCTGAACTGCGGGCGATCCCCCCGGGGCGAGACCTCGTAGCCGGGAAAACCCTCGGCGCGCACCTCCCGCTCATGCGCGGCGACCTCTTCCGGGGCGAGCATCCTCGAAAAGCCGATACCCTGGATGCCCGGCCAGTATGTGTCTAGCTGCAGGGTGTCGACAAAGACATGCCAATCCTTCCTGGTGACCGTATCCGAGGCGTGAAAAAGCCCGATCCCGCTGCGCAGGACCTGCTCGTACTCCTGCATCCGCTTGACGATGGCCAGGCGGGCTTTCTCCGTTTCGTACTCGAACCTGTCCTGCAGGTGGTTCTCCACCGAAGTGGCCGAGATGTGCCAACTGAGCACCGTGATGACCAGGGAAATGACGAGCACCACCCAGGCCGAAATTTCATTGTGAAGAAAATCGGCCAGAATTTTCCGGCGGGTTTTACCGGCCGGCACACTGGGGTCATCGGGTCGGGACGTCATCAGGCCCGCTCTCCTCTATGATAGGTCGAAGCGTTGTTAGCTTTCAGGGTGTTGCGAAAATGTACAGGGGATGCAGAGGCAAGGCAAGCCGGGAGAAAAAAAAGATGCGCGGGCATCGCCCGCGCATCGTGAAAGTGGAGCCGGAAAGGAAACGGATCAGTTGCCGCCGCTGATCAGAAAGCCCTTGGTGGAGGGACCAGTGGACGCGGAAGTTCCTGCGATCTTGGACAGATAGGTATCGCCCAGAGTCTGGATATGGTTGCCGACGTTGTCGAAGTAGTTCATGTGGGCCTGCTCCTCCTCGATGATGGTCTCGAAGAGCTTGGCGCTGATGGCATCACCGTTGTCCCGGCACGTCAGCAGGAACTGGGTGTACACGTCGATGGTGTCGTCCTCGAGCTGGGTGTCGTAGGGGAAGATGCTGCGCACGTCCTGGCCCTTCTTGAGGTCGCCCTCGTAGGTCGTGGAAGGCTCGCCGCCAAGTTCTTTGACGCGCTCGGCGAACATCTCGGCATGGCGCATCTCGTCGATGGCGATGAGCTTCATCTTCGCGGCCAGTTCGCCGTAGTCCATGCTGTCCAGGTTGTAATGCTGGTTCATGTACTGGGTGATGGCGAAAAGCTCCATGGACCGGGCCTGATTCAACACATCTATGACGCGCGCCTTGCGCTCTTCCCTGGAAAGTCCTGCCATGATTTCCTCCTGAAATATTACAGAATTGATTGGTTCAAAACGGAACGCTCCAAGTCTAGCAAAGACCGGGCGGGCGCGGCAAGTCATTTCAAAACCGTTTTCCATGGTGCGTCCCCTTGATGCCGGGAGGCATCGGGAGTACACAGCGCCTCTTCGCTCCGCAACGATCAGCGCATCAAGGGAACCCCCATGCTCGTCTACGCAAAACTCGTCGGCTCCGTCTTCTTCTGGGGCGCCACCTGGATCTCCGGCCGAGTCCTGGCCCAGGACATGGGCCCCTTCTCCGCCGCCCTGCTGCGCTTCGTCACCGCGTCGGCCTTCCTGCTCTTCTGGTCCTGGCGCGTGAACGGCTCCTTTCCGGCCCTGCCAAGAAAGGACATCCTGCCCGTGGCCTTCCTCGGCCTGACCGGCATCTTCCTCTACAACGCATTCTTCTTCACGGGCCTCCAGACCGTCCCAGCCGGCCGGGCCGCGCTGATCATCGCCTCGGTGCCCGTGATCATCAGCATCATCTCCGCCCTGATGCTCGGCGAAAAGCTGACGCGGGGCAAGATCGCAGGCACGCTGCTGTCCCTGACGGGCGCATCCATCGTCCTCTCCGGGGGCAACCCCGTCAAACTCTTCCAGGGCGGCCTGTCCCACGGCGACCTCATGATCCTTGGGTGCGTGGCGGCATGGACGGCCTATTCCGTGGCCGGGAGCCGGGTCATGAAACGCGTGAACCCGCTCATGGCCGTGACGTGGTCCTGCATCCTGGGCACCCTCATGCTCCTCACCCCGGCCCTGACCCATGGTTTCCTGGAGGACGTGCGGCGGGCCGGCCTCGTGGACTGGGGCAACATCCTCTTCCTGGGCGTCATCGCCACGGGCGTGGCCTTCACCTGGTACTACGCCGGCATCCGCGCCATCGGCGCCGCCCGCGCAGGCATCTTCATCAACCTGGTGCCGGTCTTCGCCATCGCCATGGGCTACGTCATCCTGGACGAACCCGTGACCTCGTCCCTCATCACGGGCGGCGCCATGGTCATTTCCGGGGTGTACCTGGCGAACAGGCCGGCATCGTCGTAACCGCTCCCGCCAAACGTGCGCACACTGCCGGCTCCGCGCACGGCAAAAAGGAGGCGACCGCCCTCACCGACCGGGAAAAGGTGAAGGAATTCAAGATGGATGTTGCCAAAAGCGCGTCCACGGGGTTAAGAGGCCTGAAACCACCTGCAGGCCAGTCCCCTTCTCCACTCCCCGCCGCTCCCGTCCTGCAGACCGCTCCACGCAACGCCCACGAGGAGACCGGCCATGCTTTTTCCCTTCCGCGCCACGATGTCCTGTCTGACCCTGCTGCTCCTGATCGGGACCGCCACCCAGTCCCTGGCCCTCGAACGCATCACCCTGAACGCCCCGCGCGCCCTGACCCTGCCGGGGCAGGAGCTGCCCTTCAGCATCTCTGTCCCGGACGTCACGGGCAGGCGGCAGGCTTCGGTGCACTACCGGGTGATCGGCGAGACAGCCTTCAACCGCCTGGCCATGACCGAGGGCCAGGACGACGAGTTCACGGCCACCCTCCCGGGAGAACTCGTGGTCGCTCCGGGGCTCGAATTCTACATCGAAGTCCGCAACGATAGAAACGAAGTCTTCACCCTCCCCGCCAAGAACCCCCTGGGGGTGCCCAGACGGCTTGAATTCTCCACCGGCCGGAGCGAAAGCGAAGCGCTTGTCTTCCCCGACATGAACGGCCAGCGCATCGCCTCCCGCCGCCCGGCCATCACCGCGCCCCTGCCGCCCGAAACGCTCACGCCCGGACCCGACACGGTGCGCATGGCCCTGGACGACGTCGATGTCACGGCCCTGGCGGTCATCACCGCGACAAGCGTGTCCTACACCCCGGACGCGGACCTCGAATACGGCTCCCACCACGTCATCGTCGAAGTTCTGGGCCCCGACGGACAGCCCATGCCCCAGGAACACTGGTACTTCTCCGTACCCCAGACCGAAGCCTTCGACCGCGCCAGCGCGTCCTTCCAGCTGGACACGGACCTCGGCGCCAAGCTCTTCGACAGCGATACCAACAGCTCTTCGCCGGACTGGACCGCCCAGACCTCGGGAACCCTGGCCGCAGTCCTGGAGAAGGGGAAGTTCAAGGTCACCCTGGACGCCAACGGCTGGTACATCGACGACAGCGAAGGCACCCCGGGGCAGGACGAGTTCAGCCTGAACTCGTACCTGCTCAAGCTCTCCTACGACCGGCAGAGCCTCTCCCTTGGCGACGTCAGCGTGGAGACCACGGAGCTGGCCGGCGGCCCCCTGGCCCGGCGCGGCGGTCTGCTGGAGCTTTCGGCCGGGGAAACCACGCTGCAGGGCTTCATGCTGCGCAGCAACACCGTGACGGACCTGGACCACACCCTGTCCGTGGACAACCCGGACCAGCGCCTGTCCGGCGCAACCCTGACCCACAACCTCTTCCCGGCCAGGGACGTGGTCATCAAGGCCACGGCCGTGAGCGGCAGGAACGGCGGCGCCGAGGACTACGACAACGGCGACCTCGTCCCGGCCAACCGGGGCGAGCTCTACAGCCTGCTCCTGAGCGGCGCCATCGTGGACGAACTGCTCCTGGGCGAGATCGAGTACGCCAGGAGCGCCTATGACACCGACAGCACCGACTCCATCGGCAGAAAATACGGGAACGCCTGGCGCACCCGGCTGACGGGCCGCCACGACACCCTGGACTACGGGGCCGGCTTCACCTCCCTGGACAGGCACTTCCAGAGCATCGTCATGCCCACGGGGATCAACAACCGCAGGGAGTACACCATCTACGCGGCCAAGACCTTCGAGGAGTCGAGCCTGACCTTCAACGCCCTGCACAGCTTCGACAACGCCGAAATGCTCGACGACATCCCCACCGTACGCAACACGGGCCTGGACCTCGGCTACACCCTGAACAAGGCCGACTGGCCCTTCCTCTTCGCCAACGCCAACTTCAACTGGCAGCAGAGCGGCCACGAGCCCGACGGGTTCGAGAGCATCGACAACCAGTCGCGCATCCTGGCCGTGGGGATGTCCCTGGCCCGGGAGACCTGGAGCGTGGTGCCGAGCTACGTGCTGACCAGCTTCGAGGACCAGTCCGCGGCGAACATGGACAGCATCTCCCACCAGCTCGTCCTGTCCCTGGGCTGGCAGCCCCTGCCCGTGCTGTCCTTCAACCCGGCCGTGACCTACGCCCGCACCGAGAGCGACCCGGACTCCCTGGTCATCGAGGACTGGCTGGGGACATTGTCCGCGACCTGGATCGTGACCGACGCCCAGAACCTCAACCTGACCGTGTCGGGCCTCGACTCCAGGGCCAACGACGACTCCGTGCACACGAGCGTCTTCAACGTCCAGGCGCAGTACAACTGGGTGCTGGGCATGGCCGTCCTGGAGGACATGACCAAGACAGTGTCCCTGCGGGGCATGTACGCCAACACCCTGGACCACGTCAGCGACGACAGCGACGAGGAATACGCGGCCTTTCTCTCCATCAATCTCAGCATCCCGGTCACCTGGCCCTAACAGGAGCGTCCCATGAACAACGCCATCCTCCGCTGTTTCGCCGCCGCCGTCTGCCTCCTGGCCATGGCGTCCCAGGCCCTGGCCCTGACCGTGACCACCACCCCGCGCATGGTCAACGTCTCGGCGGGGACCGGCAGCCCGGTCCAGCTCCTCTATTCGGGCACCGAGTCGCCCATGAACCAGCCGAACTACTCGGCCACCTCGACCTACGGCCGTTTCGAGACCCAGAGCGGGACCCTGCTGGGAGCCATCGAGAAATCCGTGACCATCAACATGGTCAACCGCCGGGGCACGGCGCAGGAAGTGCTGGTCGTGCCCGCCAAGGTCATGGCCGCGGCCATGAAAGCCGGCCAGACCCGCATCGTCTTCCGCCGCAGCTTCAAGCCCCTGGCCGACATCGCCGCGGACGAGACGGACACGCTGCTGCAGATCGTGCCGTCGCCGGCGGCCGAGTTCGGCATCGTCGGCCTGCGGCTGGAGTTCAACCAGCCGGCGCCCGGCGACGCGCCCCGGCCGGATTCGGGCGGACGCATCACCGTGCCCCGCAATACCAAGGGGCTGCGGGCCGCGGCGACCATCACCTACAACGGCCAGGGACTGCTGCGCGGCCGCTGGGTCGTGGACGGCCAAATCCAGGGCTTCGTGACCAGGCAGCTCATCGGCGGCCGGCGCGAGGCCATCATCGCCAGCCCGGCGTTCCCCGCCTTCCCGACCTTCGCCACGGGCCTGCACTCCGTGCGCTTCGAGATCCTGGAACCGGCCCCGGCCATCGAGACCCCCACGCTGCTGTATTTCGTCACGGCCGAGGACATCGTGCCCGCATCGGCCAGGCTCGAACTGGCGACCCCGGCAGGCAGGGAGCACCTCTCCCTGTCCGGGGAGTCGCGCCCCGTCTTCTCCTGGCAGGCCGCCCCGCAGCAGGCCGTGTACCTCTTCCGCATCTTCGCCCTGGAACCCGAGGCCATGGCCGCGCCCCTGGAGAACCTGGACACGTCCAGGCCGGCCCTCTCGGCCCGCACGGACCGCACGAGCTACACGCTGTCGCCCTTCGACCTCTCGAAGCTGGCCACCAACGCGCCCTACGCCTGGCAGGTCCAGGCCTGGGACGGCGCGAAATTGATCGCGGCCAGCGAGTTCAGGATCGTGGTCTTCTCCGGAGCGGCCACGGACCTGGAGCTCAAAGTCCCCCTGCGCGACCAGGGGGCGTCCGGAAAGTAACTGTTTCTGAACGGCCCGCTGTCTGATGGGCTTGGAGGCGGATCATGAAAATGTGGCGTGGAATCCTCATCCTGGCGCTCCTGGCCGGGCTGCTTCCCTCCAGCGCCCTGGGCGCCGAGTCGCTGTTCAAGAAGACCCCCAAGGTGCAGCCCGTCCGCCCGCAGGTCACGACCACGCCGCAACTCTCGCCCACGGCGCCCAAACCCGGCATGACCGTGGTCCAGCCCCAGACGGCGTTCCCCGAACTCGTCTCCGTTTCGCCCGCCTCGGTCCAGCAGGGGCAGAGCGCGACCCTGGCCCTGAACGGCCGCAACCTGAGCAAGGACATGGTGCTGAACGCGGGGGCCGGGATCACCGCGGGCCCGGTCCAGCAGGTCGGCGACACCATCCTCCTCGTGCCCGTCAGCGTGGCCGAATCCGCCGCCCCCGGCACGCGCACAATCTCCGTCCAGTACAAGGGGCAGACCAAACCCAGCCGGGCCAGGCTGACCGTCCTGGCGGCTCCGGCCGCGACGGTCATCCAGGCCGTGACGCCGAACACCGTCATCCAGGGCCGAAGCGCGGACCTGACCGTGACCGGAACGGGCCTCGAATTCGTGCGCCAGATGAGCTTCGGGCCCGGGGTCAAGGCGGATGCGCCCAAAGCCAGCGGCGCCGTCCTGCGCGTGCGCGTCAGCGCGGACCCGGATGCGGCGCCCGGCAAGCGGACCATCTCCTACTCCGACAGGCAGGGGCAGCACGCCTCGCGCCTGCCCTTCACGGTCATCGCCGCGCCGTCCATCGCGGCGCCGCCAGCGGGCGCCTTGTCCGCCGGCGCGCCTTCCGCGGCCGTGCCGGCCGCGCCCCGGACGAACCCGCCGAAGGCCCAGCTGCTCTCGCCCAACCAGTGGGAACAGGGCGACCGCATGGAAGTCGTGCTGCAGGGCGCAGATTTTCCAGGTTCCCTGCAGGTCCGTTTCGACGAGGGCATCCGCGTCGAGAAGGTCACCGTCGATTCCCGGAGCAGGGCCCGCCTGGTCGTCCGTGTGGAGGACAAGGCCCGCCCCGGTCCGCACCGCCTGGACATCCGCCCCGGCAAGGACACGCCGTGGGCCGCGAGCCGGGCCATGGCCTTCGTCAGGACGCCGGCCGTCATCGCGCCGCTGCCCGTGGCCGAGGCGCCTCAGAAGCCCGCGGTCAACGCCACCGCCGCCGCCCTTCCCCCCGCACAACCGGTATTCACCCCGTCCCTCTCGGGCCTCTCCCCCAGCCGCTGGTACCCGGGCGAAAAATACGCCGTGACCGTGTACGGCGACCGCTTCGCCGCAGGCATGGCCATGGACCTCGGGGCCGGCATCCTGGTCGCGGACCTCAAGGTCGAAGGCCCCACCAAGGCCACCATGACCGTGGCCGTGGACGCGGGGGCCGCGCCCGGTCCGCGAGCCCTCAAGACCCGTTTCCCCCGGGAACCGGCCTGGAAGGACACGGGCCTGTCCGGGCTGGTCAAGCAGGTTTACGCCATGACCGCACCGCCCCTGGTGCTCCAGCCCTCCCTGTCGGAGGTCGCCTTCTCCAAGGGCAGGATCGAGCTCAAGCTGCCCGAGTTCGGCAAATTCCTCCTCATGGAGAACGCCATCGGCGACCACGGCATCCCCAAGACCACGGACGCGACCAGGTTCGTCTGGGAGGAGGAAAGCCAGGGCCGGTCCGAGTGGTTCGAGCTGCGCATCGTGGACAAGGCCGGCCAGGTGCGCATGAAGCGCACCATCAAGGGCCTGCCCCTGCCCGACAGCTTCTACCGGCCCGACGCCGATTTCATCGGCGAGCTCTTCGACCTTTTCCGGCCCCAGGGCGACGCCGTGCCCATGGCGGTGCAGGGCGCGACGGCACAGCAGCCCATGCAGGTCCAGGCAAAGCGGGTCAGCATGAAACCCGGCGCAAGCGGCAGCCCGAGTGCGTCCACCCTCTCGGAGCTTGAGCAGTACCTCCTGGACCACGACGACGAAATCGAGTGTTTCTGGGAAGTGGCCGGATTCAAGCGGTACACGTCCCAGTCCCAGCCCCCTGGAGCGCAGCAGGGCGGATTCCGGAAAACCAAGCCCGTGACCTCCTCCACGGATGTCGAGGTGGCCGTCTCCGACCGCTGGCCCCTGAAGCTTCCGGCCTTCAGCCCCACAGGCCTGGCCTGCAGCAAGGCCAACACCAAGCTCGACTACCGCAAGACGAACTTCGAACCCGGCGCGGCCGTGACCGACGAGTCCATCTATGTCGGCGATACGGTGCAGGTTTCCGGGGAGATCATCCTCGACGAATGCCCCTGGGCCCTGGAATACGACATGGTCTGGGGCGAACTCACGGGCGCCGGAGCCACCTCGCCCGGCGGCGGGGCCGCCACGTTCGGCACCACGGACGTCAAGGCCTGGCAATTCCGCAACCTGTTCATCGACTGGGGAGACGGCAGCTACGACCTTCTGAGCGCCAGCCCGACGCAGTCCACCTACATCGTCGGGGCCGTGCAGAACGACTCCACGGTCAAACCCACGGGCAAGCTCTTCATCACCCAGTCCCACGTCTACCGCTATTCCAACAAATTCCCCATCCGGGTCTTCGTCCTGCCGGCCGAGGACGCGGGCACCATCGGCAGCATCGTGCAGTCCAGCAAGGCCCCCGAGCCCCCGGCGGCCACGGCGGAGATCAGCCCGCGGCCATTCCCGGTCATGCTGGCGTCGTCCAAGGCCATCGTTTCCGACGCCGCGGACGGCATCGCCAACACCATCGCGGCGGCTCCTCCCGCCATCTCCATCCCGGCCTTCGAACCTCCCGGCGGCCGGGCCTTCCTGCTCTACTGCAACCCGCAGATCATCGACATCAAGGCCGACCCCGCGGCCATCGGCCCCCTGCATCTGGAGAAAATCGAAATCACGGGCTTCTCCGGCCAGGGTTCCCCGCAAGGGCCGCAGCATCTGCAGAACATGAGCGCCGCACCCGGCGCCCTGACAGCCCGACCGGCCGAAGCCAAGCCGCAGGCAGGCCTGTCCGTCCAGACGGGGGCGCTGCAGACGGCCAAACCCGGCGGAACGGGCGGGATGCAACAGGCCGAACCCCTGGCCGCGAACCTGCAGGTCCAGGCCGACGCCCGGGCCTCGACCTGCGACGCGGCCTTCTTCGCCACGGCCAGGCTGACCTATTTCGGCACCGGCAAACTCATCCTGCGCTGGAAGGTGGACGGCACCGTCATCGAGGAATCGACCATCTCCGTGGGACCCTCGCCCATCCGCTCGACCTTGAAGGACGACAACACCTATGCCGAAGACATCCTCCGCGCCGAGCAGAACTTCGTCTCGCCTTCCCTGCCCCTGGACGTGACCCAGGCCCTCCTGGGCAGGCGCACGGTCACGGTCGAGGCGGCCCTGGCGCCGGGCGAGAAGAAATACGTCACCTACTACCAGCAGGTCGGGAGCGTGAAAGTCCCGTACAACTTCTCGGACCAGCTGGACGAAGTCCTCTCGGACCCCAAGACCTACGTCGTGACGGCGCCCAAGGAAGGGGAGCCCTGCATCTTCCGCTTCCCCGTGGCGGGAGGAAAGCATTTCCTGGTCACCGGACTGCAGGGCCGCGCCACCAACACGGGCGGCGCCTGGAGCGGGAGCGGCACGCTGCTCTTCGACCTGCCGGACAGTCCCAGCGGCCAGGCGACACGCTTCGTGGACATCGGGTTCAGCAACTGGATTGTCGGGGAGGACGGGACCGTCCAGACCGGTGAGATCCATGAATCCGGCCTTGGGCAGGCCTACGACCAGCTCCCCGGGGTCAGCGTGACCCTGCAGGCCCTGCACGGCACTGCCGGGCAGGAACTCACGGCCACCCTCGACGTCAAGGTCAAGGACGGCGGCATCCGCGTCGTCGAGAGCGGAGGCGCACAGACCCCGGCCTGGAACGGCGTTTCGGCGCCCCTTGTGCCGGAGTCGGGCTGGTACGCTGCGGGCCAGAAGCTGCCCCTGACCCAGATCGGCTGGAGCCTGTTCCAGATCGAATCCGAGGACGTGCGCCTCGACCTCAGCCGGGGTGAGGGCGCGGACCCGGCACCGCTCATGAAGATCAAACTCTCCGGCCTGAGCCAGTCCCTCTCCGTGAGCAAGCCGCAGGTCGCCACCGACGCCCCGTCCTTCCAGGCGAGCACGGGCTGGGTCGGCGTGCACCTGGGCGAAAACGCCGTGCTGCATCCCTATCTCTTCCATCTGGCGGACATGACCGTGCCGGCCAAGAATTGGCGGCTGACCGACAACGGCATCGCCGGCGCGGCCCGCTTCGGGAAGTTCTCCAATGTGCTCGGCGCCGGCAGCATCGAATTCGACGGCATCGACATCACGGCCGGCGACAACCAGATCCAGGCGACCTACGAGAACGTGCGCGTCAAGGTGCCCTGGCCGGCCATGACCCTCTCCGGCGGGAGCGCCTCCCTGGTCTACAGCCAGGGTCAGGCCAACGCCGAGGTGGGCCTGCAGTTCGACACCGCGGGCCTGTCCGTGACCGAAGACTACGGCAAGGTCGTCATGAAGACCCAGGTCAAGGAATTCCTGCACCGGGCGTCGGGCTGGGGCATCGCCACGGACACGAGCTTCGCCTTCCACGACGAACAGCGCGAGTTCACCACGGTCATGGTCAACGACCTGTTCTTCACCATGGACGGCGTGGCCCTCTTCGCCCAGGACGCCACGAGCCAGAGTTTCGGCCTCAACACCAAGACGCGCATCGGCGACGTGGAGGCCAACCTGCACGCCCTGCAGGCCAGGACGGCCACGGACAGGCAGGGAGCGGAACGGCTCGACTTCACCTTCAAGGGCGACATCAACTTCCCGGGCCTGTCCGCGGCGGACGTGGATGTGATGTACGCCGTGCGGAAGCCCCTGGGGCAGGCGTACCAGGCAACCGGACCCAAGCATTCCAAGTTCACCACCGGCATCAGCTACCCTGATGGCCGCCCCATGGCCGACGCCACCATCATGCCGGAAATCAAGACCGGCGGAGGTGGCTTCGCCGGGGCGGGCCAGCCCCTCTACGCCTCCCTGGACCCCGTGATGCTCGCCGACGGAGGGGGCGGAGGAGGCGTGCAGGACACCTTCGGCGGCAAGGTCAACACGGCCATGTTCGGCATGAGCACGCCGGTGGAGGCCACCTTCCGCTACGGCACGTACAACGGGCAGGGCTACTGGCTGACCCACACCAACGTGGACGGCCTGAGCATCCCCATCTTCACCGGAGTGGTGCTCTACGCCGTCAACGGCGGCCTGGCCTACGGCTTCAACGCGCAGGTCTTCGAGGGCAATCCCCTGGCGGCCATGCCCAACAACCCGGGCAAGATGGTCTATTCGGCGGGCATAAGCGTGGCTTCGGCCGCGCCCCAGGTCTTCGAACTCGGGGGACGCCTCACGGTCATCCCCGAAGACATGGTCTGCCGCATGGCCTTCGACCGCGTGAAACTGTTGAGCGTCCTGCTCGATGGCGGGGGGTTCTTCGAGTACGGCAACAGCGTCTTCAAGGGCAAGGTCTGGGGCAGCCTGTCCCTCTTCGGCGGCGCGGTGTCGTTCTCCTCGCCCAAGGGGGCCGACAGCGACCTGGGCACATCCGGCCTCTACTTCGGGCCCGACGACTGGCAGCTCTACTGCGGCCGGCGGGAAAGCCCCATCAAGGTCCACTTCCTCATCGCCGATGTCGACGGGTACATGCACCTGGGCGAAAGCGTGGGGCTGCGCCTGGGCGGCGGGCTGAACGTCAGCTCCGGCAAGATCTGCTTCGGCATCGGCGCGGCCGAGGCGCACCTGAACACCATGGTCGGCATGAGCGTCTCCCCTGGAGCGCACCTGAGCGCCGATTTCTCGGCCGGGGCCGGAGTCTCGGCCTGGGTGCCCTCCTGCGGCGGCAAGAAGTTCTCCTTCGACAAGTCCGTCAAGCTGCACGCCGAGGCCCTGCCCCTGCACCTCAAGGCCGGGTTCACCGTGGACTGCGGCTGGTTCGGTTCCAAAACATTCAGCGTCACCCTGATCTGAGGTCGTCATGATGCATACACGCTCCAACCCGTTGCTGCCCCTCCTGGGCCTGCTCGTGCTCCTGGCAACCCAGGTCCGGGCCGCGCCTTCGCCCGAAAGCGGAGCGCTCCTGGCCGCCTCCGACGGCAAGGGGGAGATCCGCCTCCTGTGGGCCCCGCCGGCCGGGTTCTGGCCCGCCGGGGGATGGAGGATCGGTGACCAGGACGGCAAGGTTCTGGCAGACGTCAGGCCCCTCGCGGCGGAAGCCATGGACGGGTTGGATCAGGAGGAGACCCAGATCGTGCAGGCTCTGGTCCAGGGCCTGGCCGGGGCCAGGAGCGCCGAGGAATTCGCGGAACTGCGGCCCATGCTCGGCTTCCAGGCCATGAGTTCCCTGGCCAGGGCCAGGGCGCTGGGTGTGGCCGCCGTGCTGGCCGGCCAGCCAGGCGGGGCGCGGACATACTCCGTCACGGGCCTGGACGCCTCGGGCCAGGCCACCGCCACGACCCTGACCTCCCTGCCCGTGGACGCCGGCGCAGCCACGCCCCTGCCCCCCGCCCCCGCGGGCCTCAAGGCCGAAGCCCATCCCGACGGTGCGGCGCTGTTCTGGGAACCGGCGGCAGCGCCCCCTGAAATCCCGGTCATCGCCTACGCCGTGGAGCGCATCGAAAAAGACGCAAAACCCGTCGCCGTGGGGCCGGTCATCATGGGCATGAAATGGGACAGCGCGGAGCCCGCCTTCACCGACCCCCTGGCCCAGGTCGGCCAGGAGCTGACCTATACCGTGCGCAGTCTGGATGCCTTCGGCCGCGCGAGCCTCCCGGCGCAGACAAGCCTCTTCATGGACGACCCCGAAGCCATGCGCCCCCCCGCGTCCCTGACCGCCACGGCCCGGCCCGGCAAGGTCACCCTGGCCTGGAAGCCCACGGGCAATCCGAACACCGCCGGCTACGCCCTGGAGAGGGCCTCCTCCGAGAACGGCCTCTACGAACTGCTCACACCCAAGGCGCTGGACGCGAAGGCCACCACCTTCACCGACACCGGAGTCGTCGACAGCCTCATCTATTTCTACCGCATCCGGGCCGTGAACCCGGCCGGAACCATGGGCGCCCCGTCCGGAGCCGTAACGGCCATGCCCCCCAACGCGGCCGACCCGCCGCGGCCGGAAAACGTGAGGGCCACGGCCAGCCCCATCCAGGTCGTCCTCGAATGGGACCGGGCCGACTACCCCATGGCCGGGTACATCGTGGAGAGGCGCTCCGAAAACAGCACGCAGTGGAACCGCCTCAACCGCCGCGCCACCCCGGAGCGCACCTGGACGGACCCCTACGCCCCCGAAGCCTACGGCACCTTCTTCTACCGCGTCATCGCCGTGTCCTTCGACAACAGGCGAAGCCGGCCCAGCGCCGAAGTCAAGGTCTCCATCGCGGACTTGAGCCGCCCGCCCGCGCCGCGCATCACAAG
>CALMTS010000228.1 GCA_937872685.1 uncultured Desulfomicrobium sp. | reverse complement strand
GCTTGAAAAGATCGTCGGCACGCCCTTCCTGGACATCAAGTCCCTGGTGGACGGCGGCCTCATCATCCAGGCGTCCTTCCGCAACCGCATCCTGGCCGAGGAAGATTTCCTGCCCGCCGAAACCGTCAAGGACGGCACGACCTACATCGCCCGCAAGCCAACCGCCCGCGAGGCCGACGACCTGCTCTTCGCCTGGGCGGTGGAAGCCGGCGTGACATCCAACTCCATCATCTTCGCCCGCGACGGGGCCACGGTGTCCATCGGCACGGGCGAACAGGACCGCGTCGGGTGCGTCGAACTGACCATCCAGAAGGCGTATACCAAGTACGCCGACAGGCTGTCCTTCGAACGCCACGGCATGTCCCTGTACGAGCTCAAGCTCAAGGCCAAGACCGACGCAGCCCTGGCCGGTTCCCTGTCCAAAATCCTGGAGCAGACGGAACAGGACAAGGGCGGTCTGCCCGGCACGGTGCTCGTCTCGGACGGCTTCTTCCCCTTCCGCGACGGCGTGGATCTGGCAGTCGCACAGGGCGTGACGGCCATCGCCCAGCCCGGCGGATCCATCCGCGACTGGGAAATCATCCAGGCCGTGAACGAAGCCGCGCCGCAGGTGGCCATGGTCTTCACGGGCCAGCGTTCCTTCAAACACTAAACCCGGCCCCCGAGCCGTTCACCCGAGCCGGCCCGGCCGGCTCACGCGCGACGCGCATAAGGCCTCACATGTCCACCACGCCTACCCTGCAGCCGGGTTGCATCATGGAATTCCTGCAGGACAACCAGCCCGTCACGGCCTGGGTCCTTGACGTGCAGGGCCCGCGCCTGCGGGTCTTCACCGCCGGGCAGCGGGAGCTCAAGCTCCCCCTGTCCCGCGTCCTGCCCTGGATCGGGCCGCAGTGCGCGGCCGGGTCCAGCCGCCAGGACATGCTCGACCTGCTGCGCACTCACAACGGCCGCCGCGAGCGCTTGGCCGAGGCCGTCGATGCGCTGGAGATCTGGGACCTTGCCCAGGGCGAGGTGGACGAGGCCGAAATCGACTGGTTCGCAAGCCTGGTCTTCGAAGCCCCGAGCCCGGACCAGATGGCGGCCCTCGGCCGCAAGCTGCTGCAGACCAAGACGCATTTCAAATTCTCGCCTCCGAAATTCGAGATCTACCCGCAGGAGACCGTCGAGCGCAGACAGGAAGAGCTGCGCAAAGCCCAGGAACGCGAGCGCCTGGTCGGTTTCGGCCAGGTTTTCCTGAAAGGACTGTGGGACATCTTCTGCAAACGCAAAAACGCCCTCCCCCAGCCCGACGAAGAACAGACGACGCGCATCCGCGAGCTGCTCATGACGCGCCTGTGCAATCCCGACGACCGTGACTCGGACGCCCTGTGGAAAACCATGAGCCAAGGCCTGCCCGAGGAGCCGCACCTGCCCCTGTACCTGGCCCAGGCCTGGGGCATTGTGCCACTGCACTTCAATTTCCACCTCTGCCGCGCGCAGTATGACTGGGAGCCCGGCTGGGCCGCGCCCCATGCCGCCGCCGTGGCCGCCCAGCGGGATCGGGTCCTGGAGGGACGCAAGGAGCCCGTTGCGGAAATCGTGACCATCGATTCCGCCACGACCCAGGACATTGACGACGGATTCACGCTGACGCGCGACGAAAGCGGGTTCTGCCTGCGCCTGGCCCTGGCCTGCCCGTGTCTGGGCTGGGAATTCGGCAGCCCCCTGGACCGCGCGGTGCAGCACCGCTTCAGCTCCCTCTACCTGCCCGAAGGCACCAGCCACATGCTGCCCGGGGAGCTGGGCACGGATTTCTTCAGCCTCTGCTCCGGCCACGAAAGGCCGGCCCTCGTCATCACCTTCCGGCTGAATCCCGAGGGCATGCTGATCTCCTGCTGCCCGGAAGTTTCATGGGTGCGGATAAAAGCCAACCTGACCTACACGGGCGTTGAGAATGAAATCGCCACGGCCGCGGAAGGCATGTTGCACGACGCGCGCGACCTGGCCCGCCTCCTGCGCCAGGCGCGCATCCGCGAGCACGCCGTGATCATGGACCAGCCCGACCCGCGCCTCGTCCTCAAAGGCGACCCGGCCGATCCCCAAGTCGAGGTCGTGCAGTCCGAATCCACGCCCGAGGCCCAGATGATCGTGTCGGAGTTCATGATCCTGGCCAACAAGGCCATGGGCGCCTGGGCCCAGGAGACGGGCACGGCCCTGCTCTTCCGCACCCAGAACATCACCCTGCCGGCCGAGAGCGCAGGAGTGTGGAGCGAACCCACGGACATCTACCGCATCATCAACAACATGGGGCCCTCCATCCTGGAGTGCGAGCCCCGGCGCCACGCCACCATCGGGGCCAAGGCCTACGCCCCCGTGACCTCCCCGCTCAGGCGCTATTCGGACTTCATCAACATGGCGCAGATCACGGCCCGACTGACAGGCCGGGGCCGGCTGCTGGACCAGGCCGAGCTGGAAAACCTGCTTCCCGTCCTGTCCAGCCGCGCCGAGCTGGTCGGCCAGGTCCAGCGCATGCGTCCGAGATACTGGAAATACGAGTACTTCCGGCAGAACCACAAGAAAATGCGCTGGTCGGGCGTCATCGTGGATTCGGGCTCCGTTCTGGTGACCATCGCCCTGCCGGACCTGCAGCTCTTCCTGAAGGCGCCGCGCAAGATCTTCGGGGACAAGATCCGGCTCGGACAATGTTTCTCCATCCGTATCGGCAAGGTCGATCCCCTGAACAACGAGATCAAGATCGTCGAGGCCTGGGAGGAGGAATGAACTTGTCCGCCCACACGTTTTGACGTAGGAAAATGCGGCACATGCCACCCCATACATCCAAAGACCAAGGAGAGAGCACATGGTGACTATATTCTGGCTCGCGATCAGCTACCTTCTGGGAGCCATGCCCTTCGGCCTTCTGATCTCCAGAACCTGTTGCGGCATCGACCCCCGCGAACAGGGCAGCGGCAACATCGGCGCGACCAATGTCGGCCGCCTGTGCGGCACCAAGTACGGGGCCATGACCCTGACCCTGGACATGCTCAAGGGCTTTTTGCCCGTGCTTCTGGCCACCAGCTTTTCGGAATCGTACTTCTTCCTGACCCTGGTCGCCACCGCGGCGGTCAGCGGCCACATGTTCTCCGTCTTCCTGAACGGCAAGGGCGGCAAGGGCGTGGCAACGTGGGTGGGAGCCTTCGTGGCCATCTCCCCATGGGCCGTGATCATCTGCGGGCTGGGCTTCCTGGCGGCGCTGTATTTCTACAATTTCGTGTCCCTGGCCTCCCTGGTCATGGTGGCGCTGATGCCCGTGATCCTGCTCTTCCAGGGCCACTTCGGGGCCATCCCCATGGCTTTGGTCCTCATGGGTCTCATCTTCTGGAAGCACTCGGAAAACATCCAGCGCCTCATGGCGGGCGAAGAGCATCCCTGGAAGAAAAAGGAATAGGCGAAAGCCCAAGGATCGTCGCGAAAGCGCGGAAGCTCAAGGTTTCCGCGCTTTTTCTTTTCATGGCGGGCCGCTATGGGACCGGGAGCCCGTGCCTTTCAGGGGTTACCCCGCAGGCACGGTGCAGGATGTCACAGAAGCGATTTGATCCGTTCCACCAGCGAGGCCAGGGAGGGCCGGTTGATGGCGGAAATGAAGACAGCCTCGGGATGGACGAAGGCCAGGGCTTCGCGCGTCTCTTCGGAGATGCGGTCGACCTTGTTCAGGGCGAGGATGCGGGGGATGGCGTCGATGGACAGGTCGCGCAGGATGGACTCCACGGCTTCAAGCTGGGCCTCCATCTCGGGGTGTGAGGCGTCGGCCACATGCACGAGGACGTCGGCGCCCTCAAGCTCCTCCAGTGTGGCCATGAAGGCTTCGCGCAGGTCGGCGGGCAGGTGGCGGATGAAGCCCACGGTGTCCGTGAGAATGATCTCGCGGTCCTCGGGAAAGCGCAGGCGGCGGCTGGTGGGGTCCAGGGTGGCGAAAAGCTTGTTCTCGGCCAGGACGTCGCTCTGGGTCAGGGTGTTGAGAAGCGTGGACTTGCCCGCGTTGGTGTAGCCCACCAGGGACACGACGGGCAGGCCGGCCTTGTCGCGGCGGCTGCGGGTGGCCTTGCGGTGCTTGCGCACGCTGCCGAGCTCCGTCTTGATCTGGGCGATGCGCGCACGGATCTTGCGGCGGTCCATCTCCAGGCGCGTCTCGCCGGGCCCCCGGCCGCCGATGCCGCCCGTCAGGCGGCTCAGGGCTCGGTTCTGCCCCACCAGGCGGGGCATCATGTACTTGAGCTGGGCCATCTCCACCTGCAGCTTGCCTTCCCGGGTCTGGGCGTGCTGGGCGAAGATGTCGAGGATGAGCTGTGTGCGGTCCAGGACCTTGCGCTCGGTGATCTGGCTGACGTTGCGCTGCTGGGTGGGGGTCAGCTCCTGGTCGAACACCAGCGTGGCCGCGTTCTTCTGCAGGGCCAGGACCTCAAGCTCCGCCAGCTTGCCGCGGCCCAGGATGAGCTTCGGGTTGACCTGGCTGACCCGCTGCACCACGGTTCCGACCACTTCGAGGCCGGCCGTGGATGCCAGCTCGGCCAGTTCCGCCAGGGAGCGTTCCTGCTCGCTCTTGGGCCGGGAACTGACGCTGACCAGAATGGCGGCGCCCTCACGCGAGGAGGCCGCCACGGTCTGCCCCGTGCGCGCAAGTTCATCCTCCAGGGCGCGGGCACTGGCCCCGAAATCGAACTCGACCTCGTCCCAGATCACGGCCGGATGCACCTGATAGGGCAGCTCGTCGGCGTTGGGCGGCAGCAGATGCGCGAACTGGCAGGTGCGCGGCGCGCCGTCGGGCCCCACTGTCAGCACGCAGACCGCGTCCAGGCGCAGGAAGGCCATGTCCATGAGGTCTTCCTGGGTCAGCAGGGAGGTGTCGAGGTGGGTGTGCAGCAGGCGCAGGCCCGACAGGCGCGACTCGGCCTGGCGATGGCGGGAAAGCTCGGGGATGAGGATGCCGTCCTGCTCGCCGACCAGGACCATGACGGGCACGCCCTTGCGGTTGATGAGCACGCCCAGCTGGCGGCCGATGCCGCGGCTCAGGATGGCCAGCTCCCGGGCCTGGTCCGCGGTGAATCCGCCCACATCGGGGAAGCGCCGGTTGTAGAGGCGCGAGATGGCCGTGACCTGGCTGGGTTTGAGCCCCGTAAGGTTGCCGAGGGGTTTGGATGCTATGGCGTCTCTCCGTTGCCGGCGCGAACCGGCGTGGCCGCCCCCTTAGGAGCGGCTCAGGTACTCGGTGATCATGCGGTCGTATTCCGATGTCAGCGCAAAGGTGGACACGGCCATGCGCTTGCGGAAGGCCAGGGAGAGCGAGCCCCCGTTTTCCTGCATTTCCTTCATGCACTCGGCGTAATGGGACGGGTCGGGGATGACGGCCACGGAGTGGAAGTTCTTGGCCGAGGCGCGCAGCATGGTCGGCCCGCCGATGTCGATCTGCTCCACGGCCTGCTTGTCTTCCAGGGTCTGGCGCACGGCTTCGGCGAAGTTGTAGAGATTGACGCAGATGAGATCGAATGGCGCCAGGCGCAGGTCCTTGAGGGTGCGCATGTGGGCGGGGTCGTCCTTGTCGGCCAGAATTCCGGCATGGACATGGGGATGCAGGGTCTTGACGCGCCCGCCCAGAATCTCCGGGAAGCCCGTCACGTCGCTGACGGACCGCACCTTGAGGCCGGCCTGCACGAGCTTCTTGCGGGTGCCCCCGGTGGAGACGAGTTCAACGCCCTGTTCCTGGAGAAAACGGGCAAAATCTTCAAGTCCGGATTTATCGGTAACGCTCAGGATGGCCCGGCGGATCGGCAGCATGTTCATGGTCTTTCCCCTCTCAAAAAGAATGTTCGCCGTGCACTGCCAGCTTTGACCGCAATATGCAACAGCGTGGCCTGGCCCCGGATTGCCGGAGCCAGACCATTCGGAGGGGAACCTGAACGCCTAGAGCTGGGCGAGAAGCTCCGCCGCGGGAGCGTAGGCAGGATCCATCTCCAGCAGCCGTTCCAGCTGGGCCTTGGCCTCTGCCGGCCGGCCGCAGGTGGTCAGGCATCCGCCCAGGGCATACCGGATCTCGCTCTTGCCCGGGTTGAGTTCGAGGTAGCGCTCCAGGGGAGCGATGGCCTCGGACGTGCGGCCCAGCATGTGGGAGGTCTGCACGAGCCCGAAGAGGGCGATAATGTTTTCGGGGTTCAGTTCAAGGGCCCGGGCGTACATCCCGAAGGCCTCGTCATGCCGCCCCTGCTGTGCGTTGATGAGGGCCATGCCGGCCAGGGACTTGTCCGTGGAGGCAATGCCGTCGGCCTTGCGGTACATGTCCATGGCCTGTTCCAGGTCGCCCCGCTGCACGGCAATGGTCGCCAGACCCAGATAGGGGTCCGGGTGAACGCCGTTGCTGCCCGCGGCCTTATGGTAATAGCTTTCGGCCTTGTCCAGCTCGCCCATGAAAAGATAGCACTCGCCAAGTTCCTTGTTGATTTCGTAATCCAGATGTGAACTCATGGTTCCTCCTCCTTGTCGGCAGATCAGGTATGCTTTGTCGTCCACACGAATCAAAGCAACAATGATGCCACTTCGTCCAGCTCATAGCATCCACCGCCGCCAGAACCCATCATTCAACTCAACCACCTGATTTCATATGCACATCCCACAGCAGTCAATTCTGGAATAGTCATTGCAGACTTGTCGTCGTCAACATCCCGGTTTCACCCAAATCGACATGGCACATACCGGAAAGACAAGGGGTTATCATATGAAAAGCCTTTTTCCCGACCACCTGGAACTGACGGCGAAAGTCATGGACTTCCAGCTCCAGCGTCAAAACATCGTCAGCGCCAACCTGGCCAATATCAATACGCCCGGCTACAAAGCCCGCCGCCTGGAGTTCGAAAAGGATCTGCAGGCCGCCATCGGCCTGGCGGAAGGCGGGGCCATGGCCAAGACGCATCCGGACCATTTCCCGGCGGCCTTTTCCCCGGAACAGGCCGAGGCCAGCGTGACCAAATCCCTGACGGCCAGGGTCATCCAGGGCGTGGACAACGTGGACCTGGACACGGAAATGGCGGCCATGGCCAAAAACAACCTGCTCTACAGCGCACTGACCACCATCGTGCAGAAAAACTTCGCCGGCCTCAAACAGGTCATTCAGGATGGAGGTAAATAATGGACTTCATGAGCGCCATCGATGTCGGCGCGTCGGCCCTCAAGGCCGAACGCACCCATTTGAACGTCATTTCCATGAACCTGGCCAACGCCAAGACCACCAAGACCGTGAACGGCGGCCCCTACCGCCGCAAGGAAGTGATCTTCAAGGAAACCGAAGTGGACAGCCCCTTTTCCAAGGCCATGAACGCGGCCCTGGACCAGGAGGTCAAGGGCGTGCGGGTTGAAGCCATCCAGAACGACCGCCGTCCCCTCAAGCAGGTCTACGAACCAGGCCACCCGGACGCCAACGAGGAAGGCTATGTCAGCTACCCGGACATCAACGTGGTGGAAGAGATGACCAACATGCTGCAGGCCATGCGCGCCTACGAGGCCAACGTCTCGACCATCACCACGAGCAAGGCCATGTTCACCAAGGCCCTTGAGATAGGCCGGTAGGCCGGGCCGTTAGACCGGGCCGGTAGACCGGGCCGTTGAAAGCACAGATCGAACGCGAGGAGGCATTCCATGGCGGTGTCACCGTTGGCCATCAAGGCCTATTCCGCTGCAAGCGAGCTCTTGAACAACCCCAAGGGCATTGACGGAAAGAAAAAAAACACAGGCGAGGCGACGAAATCCTTTGCCGACTCCATTGAGGAGTCCCTGGCCAAGGTCAACGACATGCAGATGGATAAATCGCGCATGATCCAGGACTTCGCCTCGGGCAAGAGTCAGAACGTGCACGAGCTGATGATCAGTCTGCAGAAGGCCGGGCTGGCCATGGACATGACCTCCGCCGTGCGCAACAAGGTCATGCAGGCCTACCAGGAACTCATGCGCATGCAGTTCTGATCCATAATCCACGAGAGGACGCACCATGCCCCCATTTCTGCAGAACACTCTGGCCAAGGCCACGGACTTCTGGACCAACAAATCCCTGGCCCAGCGCATACTCCTCGGCGGCCTGCTGGCTTCGCTCCTGGTCGCATTCTTCGGCATGATCTTCTGGATGAACCGGACCGACTACAAGGTTCTCTACAGCGGGCTCTACCAGGAAGACGCATCCAGCGTGGTCGATTACCTGCAAAAGGAAAAGATTCCCTACGAGATCGGCGACAGCGGGAGCACCATCCTGGTCCCGGCCGACATGGTTTACGAGGCCCGCCTCAAACTCGCCGGCCAGGGTTCCCTGCACGGACAGGGCGTCGGTTTCGAACTCTTCGACGAGAACAAGATCGGCCAGACGAACTTCGTGCAGGGCATCAACTACCAGCGCGCCCTGCAGGGCGAGCTGTCGCGGACCATCTCGGAGCTGGCCGAAGTCGAGAGCGCCCGCGTGCACCTCGTCCTGCCCAACAAAAGCCTCTTCGTGGAGGAGCAGGCCCCGCCGTCCGCGGCCATCATGCTCAAGCTCAAGGGCGGGCGCACCCTCACCGCCCAGCAGGTCCAGGCCATCGTCAACCTCGTCTCCACCAGCGTCGAGGGCATGACCGCCGAACACATCACCCTGGCCGACAGCCGCGGCAAGGTGCTCTACGAGCCCAAGTCCGACACGGACATGACGGGCATGACCTCCACCCAGCTCGAATACCAGATGGGCATGCAGCGCAGCCTGGAGCAGCGCATCGAGCAACTCCTGGTGCCCATCGTCGGCCCGGGCAGGGTCATCGCCCGCGTCAACGCCGATCTCGACTTCGACCGCACCACCATCCGCAAGGAAATTTTCGACCCGAAATCCGCGGTCGTGCGCAGCGAAGTCAAAAGCGAGGAGGAAAGCCGCGGTTCGGCCAATGTGGCCGGAGGCACGCCCGACCCCAACTACCAGGGCGAGAACGACCAGATGGCTTCGGGCACGGCCCAGTCCAGCACCCGCGCCTCCTCCACCACCAACTTCGACATCAACCGCGAAGAGCAGCAGATCATTTCCCAGGTCGGCAGCATCAAGCGGCTGAGCGTCGCCGTTCTTGTTGACGGAAAGTACACCCAGCAGCAGGATGGCACCTTCGCCTTCGAGCCCCTGCCGGCGGAACAGATCGCGCAGCTGCGCCAGCTCACCCAGCGGGCCGTTGGCTTCGACGAGACCCGCGGGGACGCCATCGAGGTATCCTCGATCTCCTTCGGCGAGCCGGCCGGAGCCGAGCAGGCACCGCTCCTGGATGTGGCCTCCAGGTACTTCCAGCTCCTGGGCAAGCCGCTCCTGAACACGCTGGTCATCCTGCTCTTCCTGCTCTTCGTGGCCCGCCCGGTCGTCCTGGCGCTGATCCGGCCCAAGGTCTCGGAGCCCACCGCCGCTCCGGCCGCGGAAGAGCTCGGCGCCGCCCAGGAACTCATGGCCCTGACCGAGGGCATGAGCGAAGAAGACCTGGCCGCAGTGGACGCGGTCAAGCGTATCGAAAACGCCAAACATCTGGCGCAGCAGCTGGTGGACCAGAACATGGACCAGGCCGTCATGATCATGCGCCAGTGGCTGACCCAGGGAGAAGCATAAGTGGCAGCTTTGACAGGAAAACTTACCGGGCCCCAAAAGACGGCCATCCTCATCCTGGCCCTTGGCGACGCCTTCGCCTCCGAGGTGTTCAAGAAGTTCGACCGCACTGAGATCACGGCCGTGTCCCGGGCCATGGCCAAGCTCGACACCGTGAACAAGGAGCAGGCCGAGGAAGTGCTCAAGGAGTTCAACCAGGCCATGACCATCGGCAAGGAGATGCTCTACGGCGGCCCAGAACAGGTGCGCAAGATGATCTCCTCCAACCTGGACTCCGACACGGCCCGCTACATCCTGGACGAGCTGGACTTCGACTCCGGCCCCGTGCCGTTCAAGGAACTCGGCAACGTCAGCCCCAAGATCCTGGCCCAGATCCTGCGCAACGAACACCCCCAGACCTTGGCCCTGATCCTGGGGCACCTGCCCCCCGACAATGCCGGCAACCTGCTCCAGAACATGAGCCCGGGCGTTCGGGCCGAGGTGCTCATCCGCCTGGCCAAGCTCGAGGCCGTGGCCGAGGAGATGCTCGTCGAAGTGGACCGCGTGCTGCAGAGCCAGCTCATCGCCATCGGCGGCAAGGAAGGCAGAAAGGTCGGCGGCGTCAGTTCCGTGGCCGAGATCCTCAACGCCATCGACCGCGCCACCGAAGAGGAAATCATGGCCGATATCGAAGAGGAAAGCGCGCAGCTGGCCGAAGAGATCAAGCAGCTCATGTTCGTCTTCGAGGACATCATCAAGATCGACGACCGCGGCATCCGCGAAGTGCTCAAGGAAATCAGCAACGAGGACCTGACCATGTCCCTCAAGACGGCGCCCGAGGAGTTGCGCGAGAAGTTCTTCAAGAACCTGTCCGAGCGCGCCGGCAACATGATCCGCGAAGATCTCGAGATCATGGGCCCGGTCAAGCTCTCGGAAGTCGAGGCCGCGCAGCAGAACATCGTCAAGCAGGTGCGCCGCCTGGAAGCCGAAGGGCGCATCGTCATCGCCGGCAGCGGAGGCGAGGTCCTTGTCTGATCACGCACCCGTCACAGGACGGCTCATCCATGGCCTGCGGCACGGCGACCTCAGCCAGCTGAACCGCCCGGCCGCAACGACCTGGAACGATGAAACCGAGGCCCGCTATATGGAACAGGTACGAGAACGCGCCCAGCAGATGGCCAGGGAAATCCTGGCCCAAGCCCTGGCCGAGGCCGAGCAGATTCGCAAAACGGCCAGGGAGGAGGGGCTCGCGGCGGGCCGTGACGAGGTGAAGAAGCGGGCCCAAGCCGAAGCCGCAAAGGTCTCAACGTTCCTGGGCGGCCTTGAAACCGCGCTGGCTGCCGAAAAGGATCGCGCGTACGCCGAGCACAAGCAGGCCCTTTTCCGCATTCTGAGCCTGGCCTTTGAGAAAACTCTCGGAGTGGTGCTCGAAGAGGAACGGGAAAAAGTCCTCCATGCCCTTTTCGAAGAAGCTGTGGCGCAGCTACAGACCACGACGTGCATCACCGTGCACGTCTGCCCGGCCGACCTGGACCTGGCCCGCAGCCTCATCGACTCGACCCGCGAGGCCCGACCCGACCTGCCCGAGCTGCGCGTCTGCCAGTGCGCGGACCTGGGCTCCGGCGGCGTGCGCATCGAAAGCGGGGATGGGTTGGTGGACAACTCCATAGCCTCCCGTTTCGAGCAGGTCCGAGCCATCCTCGACGGCTACCGGGAACATTCATGACCGCCGACCTGGACGGCACCCTGCAGCTGCTCTCGGGCCTGCAGCCGGCCCAGGCCTACGGCAAGGTCACCAAGGTGGTCGGGCTGGTGGCGGAAGGGCGCGGCATCAAGGCCCCACTGGGATCGGTCTGCCAACTGTTGCCGGGCGACTCCGGCCGCCCCGTCATCAACGCCGAGGTGGTGGGTTTCCGGGACGACGTCATGCTGCTCATGCCCTACGGGGAGATGCGCGGCATCCGCCCCGGGAGCCTCATCCGCAACACGAGCACCCCGCCCCACTTCCCCGTAGGCAACCGCTATCTCGGACACGCCGTGGACGCCTTCGGGGCGAGCCTCGACCCTGGCGTTAACCTTTTCCCGGCCCGGCACTATCCCCTGCACGCCGACCCGCCGAACCCCCTGACCCGCCCGCGCATCAGCGAACCCCTCGACGTGGGCGTGCGTGCCGTCAACGGCCTGCTGACCCTGGGCAAGGGGCAGCGTGTCGGCATCATGGCCGGCTCGGGCGTGGGCAAGAGCACGCTGATGGGCATGTTCGCGCGCTACACGTCGGCCGATGTCAATGTCATCGGGCTCATCGGGGAGCGCGGACGCGAGGTTGTGGATTTCATCGAGAAGGATCTGGGGCCCGAAGGGCTGGCCAGGTCGGTCCTGGTGGTGGCCACCTCGGACCAGGGTCCGCTGGTGCGCATGCGTGCGGCCTACGCGGCCACGGCCATGGCGGAATTCTTCCGCGACCAGGGCAAGGACGTGCTGTTCATGATGGACTCGGTGACGCGCTTCGCCATGGCCGCGCGCGAGGTAGGGCTGGCCGCAGGCGAACCGCCGACCACCAGAGGCTATACGCCCACGGTGTTCTCACACCTGCCGCGCCTTCTGGAACGCGCCGGCCGTTCGGCCAAGGGCAGCATCACAGGCATCTACACCGTCCTGGTGGAAGGCGACGACTTCAACGAACCCGTGGCCGACGCGGTCCGGTCGATCCTGGACGGCCACATCGTGCTGACCCGCGACCTGGCCGACCAGGGGCACTACCCTTCCATCGACATCCTCAAAAGCGTCAGCCGCCTGGCCGCCGACGTCACGCCGGCACCCGTGGTCGCTGCGGGACGCAAGCTGGTACGCCACCTCTCCACGTTCCGGCGCGTGGAGGACATGGTCAACATCGGCGCATACGCCCAGGGCTCCAACGTCGAAATCGATCAGGCCCTGAGCATGATCGCGCCCATCAACACCTACCTGCAGCAGAACATCGAGGAACGCTCGACCTTGAGCCAGGCCTTTGACGCCCTGCAAAAACTCACCGGACAGCCCCAGTCCAAATCCGTCAAGCCCCGCACCTAGTCCATGGAGCCGCCCGCCACGCGCAGGACCTCCTCGTAGGTCGTCACGCCACGGATGACACGTTCCATGCCGTCATCCATGAGCGAGCGCACCCCCTTGGCGCGCACCAGGGCGCGCAGGTCCGCCAGATCCACGTTGCGGCGGATGGCTTCCTTCACTTCCGTGTCGAAAGGCAGGATCTCGAAGATGCCCGTGCGCCCGTAATATCCCGTCTGCCGGCAATGGTCGCAACCCCGGCCCTTCCACAACTGCTGGTCTCTGGCGATGTAGCGCTCCAGGCCAAGGGCGTGCAGCTGATCGTAGTTCGGCTCGAACTGCACCTTGCAGTGCGGGCAGATGTTTCGGACCAGGCGCTGGGCTATGCACCCGATGACCGCCGCGTTGATGAGGTAGGCATCCAGGCCCAGGTCAAGCAGGCGCGTCAGGGCCGAACTCGCGTCGTTGGTATGCAGCGTGGAGAAGACGATATGCCCGGTGAGGGCAGCCTGCACGGCCTGTTCTGCGGTCTCCAGGTCGCGCATCTCACCGATCATGACGATGTCGGGATCCTGACGCAGGATGTGCCGCAGCATCTGGCCGAAGGTGACCCCGATCCTGGACTGGATGCCGATCTGGTTGAAGTCGTCGACCACCATCTCGATGGGGTCTTCCAGGGTCACGACGTTGACCTGCGGGTTGGCCAGGACTTTCAGGGTGGAATACAGCGTCGTGGACTTGCCGCTCCCGGTCGGCCCCGTGACCAGGATGAGGCCGTAGGTGCTGCGCAGGAAGCGGCTGAAGGTCGCGTACTGTTCGGGCAGCATGCCCAGCTCTTCGAGATTCTTGAGGGTGCTGTCGCTGGAGAGCAGACGCAGGACCATCTTCTCGCCGAAAGCCACGGGAATGGTCGAAACGCGCACGTCAGTCGGCACCCCGGCCAGGACGAGCTGCACGCGGCCGTCCTGAGGCCTGCGCTTCTCGGAGATGTCGAGGCGGCTCATGCCCTTGAGGCGGTTGATCATGGCCAGATGCACGGTCAGGGGCAGGCGGTGCAGGTCGTGCAGGATGCCGTCGATGCGGAACCGGACCAGGGCATGGCTGCGCTTGGGCTCGATGTGGATGTCGCTGGCCCGCTCGCGCAGGGCCGAACGCAGCAGGTAGTCCACGGCCTTGATGATGTGACGGTGGGATTCGGGATCGGACTTCTCGGACACCTTGACCCGGGCCTCGAGGTTCCCGACCTCGCTCGACGACATGAACTCGATCTCCGCCGCCTGGATGGCCGTTCGGAACTGGTAGTAGTCGTCGATGAGGCGGTTGATGTCCTGCCTGGTGGAAAGAAAGACCTTGTAGGGCAGGTCGCTGACCCGCTCCATGTCGTGCCACAGTTCCGGGCGGAACGGGTTGAAGACGGCCAGTTCCAACTCCCCGTCCCGGATCATGATGGGCACCAGGGTGTTCATGCGCGCGAAACTTTCGGAGATGGTCCTGGTGGTCACCTCCATATCCAGGTCAAAGGGGTCCACCCGGCGGAACTCGAGGCCCTCGTGGCGCGCCACCGCCTTGAGGATGACGTCTTCGGTGATGCGCGCCTCAGGCCCTCCCGGCTCGCGCGAGGCCTTCCGGATGTTGAAACGGATCAGGCTGTCGATGCCTTCGGCACACTCCAGGTCCACACCGTTCTTCACGGCATGATCCCTGATGATTTCGGCCTGGGCAGGGCTGATCTCCCCTTCGCTGGACAGTATTTCCAGCAGATACTTGAGGGAGTACACGATGCGCCGGTTCTTGAAACTATTTTCCATGGTACTCCTTGCCGTGCAGGGCCACGATCCTGTCCACGATGGCCGTGGTCGAATACCCCTCCAGCAGCGGGATGGACAAGACCTTTCCCCCGCCCTGCTCCACCACGTCGCGGCCGACGATCCTGTCCACGCTCCAGTCGCCGCCCTTGACCAGGACGTCCGGGGCGACCTTCTTGATCAGTTCGTACGGCGTGTCCTCCTCGAAGACGACCACGTAATCGACGCAGGCCAGGGCCGACAGGACCGCCGCCCGGCTGCCCTCGTCGTTGACGGGCCGCAGCGGCCCCTTGAGGCGGCGCACGGACGCGTCGCTGTTGAGGCCCACGACGAGGCAGGAGCCCAGGTCGCGGGCCCGCTGGAGATAATCCACATGGCCGGGGTGCAGGATGTCGAAACAGCCGTTGGTGAACACGACTCCGCCTTTCCCGGCGAGACGCGCGGCCTCGTCCTGGCTCAAAATCTTGTGTCTGGTGTTGTGCATGGGTCCGTGGGGTTTGACGTGAGCGGGGCCGTGCCGTACATGTCGCGGAAAATTACGCCGGGAAGTGCAATGTCCAAAAGCTGGCTCAAGTCCAAACACGACTCCTTTGTCCGCGACGTGCTGCGTGATTTCTGCCAAATCGCAAGCGCCATGGAAACACATTTTTCCGATTATGACGCAAGCGGATCGGTCAGCTTCCATTTCTTCGACGACATCCTCGGCCGCCAGAACAGCAAGGGGCTCCTGTGGCGCCTCAAGGACACGTCGCACCTGCTCTTCCGCAACGAGGAGCGCACGAACTTCGCCGTGCTCGGCGAATATCTCGACTGGGCCCTGGGCTACATCTTCCACGAATGCATCAAGCTCAAGGAAGACGCCTACCAGCAGATGAACTACAAGCCCCGCTTCAAGCAGCTGCAGCAAAGCACGTCGCTGACGCCGGAAGAACAGCATATCGGCTCCGAACTCTATGCGGTCATCAGGCAGACTTCGGAGAGCATTGAACGCGAGGTGCGCCGGGTTCGCTTCATCCTCTTCCATTGCAAGCGCATGTTCATCCTATATCTTCCCCTGCATCATGAAAACCCCTTGCTGGCCCGTTTTCTGTATGCTCAAAACAGCCTTGTGCGCAGTGTTTTCAAGGGATATGCCGATGAACTGATTGGCGCCGTTTACGTTAGTGGCGTCCACCGCATGTACGATCTTGCCGCGCAGTCCCTGGAGGAAGGGGGATGGATCGACGAGGCGGCCAAGGCCAGGGGCCTGGCGCGCGAACACCGCCCCGGCTGAAAAAGAACTTGAAATCGCCACTGGCGGTGCTAGGTTTTCGCACAATTAAGCACTGTATTTTCAAACCTTAACGAACTTCAAGGATTACAGCCATGCGTTACCTGAAATGTCTTGTCTTCGCCCTGCTGCTCACATCGTGGGGTTGTGCCGGCATGGATTTCATGGGCTCCAGCTCCGAGGAGCCGGCCCCGCCCCAGGAGCAGGCAAGTTTCTTTTATGATTTCAAGGATATAAGAGTTCCGGAAGAAATGGAGATCCAAACGGACAAGTCCTCCATCACCCCTTCCGATGGCGGCAAGTTCGGCGTCATCAAATTCAAGGGCTGGGCCGAACCGATCTCCCTGTTCGACTTCTTCTTCAACAACATGCCCAAGGACGGCTGGACCATGGTCACCTACCAGAAGTACCAGCGTTACCTCCTTGTCTTCACCAAGGACAACCGCGTCTGCATGATCACCATCGAGGACAGCCCCTACTGGTACACCTGGCTTGAAATCAAGGTGAGCCCGAGGGTTGCCGAAACCAACTCCCCGGCCTACTCCACCGGGGCGCAGCCCATGGACACCTACCCGTCTTCGGGTTCTTCCATGGGCACCGAAAGGACCCTGACACAGTGATCCCCGACCATTACCTCTTTGATACGTTTCACGGGAAACGCATCCACCTCGGAGTCACGGGCTCCATTGCAGCATACAAGGCCCTGGACCTGACCAGGGCCTTTCTTCGTCTGCACATCCAGGTTGGTGCGACCCTGACCGACGCCGCCCGCAAGTTCGTCACGGATCTCTCCTTCGGTGCGCTGGGGGCGGACCCTCTGTTCACAGACATGTTCGCCGAGGGGATGAACTACGACCACCTCGAACCGGCCGTGGCCGATGCGTTCGTTGTAGCCCCGGCCACGGCGAACATCGTGGCCAAGATGGCCAACGGGCTGGCCGACGACCTGCTCAGCTGCCAGTTGCTGGCCTATCCCGGTCCGGTCCTCGTGGCGCCGGCCATGAACCCGCGGATGTGGCAGGCCCCGGCCACGCAGCACAACTGGAAAACCCTTGGAGAGCGGGGAGTCGGGCGCATCGAGCCGGACTGCGGCAATGTAGCCTGCGGGGATACCGGTCAGGGCCGCCTCGCGCCCGTGGATGAAATTTTCATCCGGACGCTGGCCGCCCTCTCGCCCCAGGACCTTCGCGGCAAGAAGGTCATGCTCACCCTGGGGCCGACCAGGGAATATTTTGACCGCGTCAGATTCTGGTCCAACCCATCCACCGGAATCATGGGCGCGTGCCTGGCCATCGCGGCGGCCCTGCGCGGGGCAGAGGTCACGGCCATAACCGGCCCTGTAGAGCTGGCCCTCCCGGCCATGATCCGCCGCATCCCGGTCGTTTCGGCCAGGGAAATGTTCGAGGCCGCGGCCGACGTCTTCCCTTCCCAGGATATCGGATGCTTCACTGCGGCGGTGGCGGACTTCCGCCCGCCGGCCTGCGATATCGGCAAGTTCAAGAAAGGCGGCGCCCCCCTGGCCCTGACCTTCGAACCCAACCCGGACATCCTCGCCACCCTGAGCGGTTCCAAGCGCCAGGACCAGCAGACCATCGGTTTCGCTGCCGAGGCTCAGAATCTGGAAGCAAACGCCTCGTCCAAGCTTGCTCGCAAAAATCTGGACCTCATTGTGGCCAACCCAGTGGACGAACCCGGTGCAGGTTTTGCATCCAAAACCAACCGCGTGCTGGTCATGGACCGCCATGGAAGGCAGGAGTCCTGGCCGCAGTTGCCCAAGACGGAAATCGCCTGGAGGATCTGGGATTGGATCTTGATGAATACGCCCTGAGCGAAGCCCAGCGGACACTGAAACGGCTCGGCATCACCCACGTCTGGCGCGATCCATCTCTGCCCGAAGCGGTCATGGCTCCGGCCGAAGCCCAAGCGTCGCCGATCCCCCCGTCGCAGCCTGCGGCAGCGCCACGTCCCGCCTCCAAGCAGCCAACCGCCGC
>CALMTS010000227.1 GCA_937872685.1 uncultured Desulfomicrobium sp. | reverse complement strand
CTCAAAGCCATGCTCTTCGCCATCCCCGTCCCTTACCTCGCCATCGAGGCCGGCTGGGTCGTGGCGGAGGTCGGCCGTCAGCCCTGGATCGTGAATGGGCTGATGAAGACCGCCGATGCGGTCTCGCCCATTGTGACATCCCAGGTGGCCTTCTCGCTCGTGGCCCTGACCCTGCTCTACGCCCTGCTCGGGGCCGTGGACATCTACCTGCTCTTCAAATTCGCCAAAAAAGGCCCTGCCGAGGCGTAACCCGTTCGGATCACAAGGAGGATTGACTCATGCTCGAAACCATCTGGTTCCTACTCTGGGGTGTGCTCTGGGCCATCTACTTCATTCTGGACGGCTATGACCTGGGCATCGGGACCCTCATCCCCATCCTGGGCAAGTCCGACACGGACCGCCGCATCATGCTCAATTCCATGGGCCCCTTCTGGGACGGCAACGAAGTCTGGCTGATCACCGCCGGCGGCGTGACCTTCGCCGCCTTCCCCAAGGCCTACGCGGTCATGTTCAGCGGGCTCTACACGCCGCTGATGCTGCTGCTCTTCGCCCTCATCATCCGCGGCGTGTCGCTGGAATTCCGCCATCAGGTCGACAGCCCGGCCTGGCGCAAGGCCTGGGACTGGGGGGCGACCATCGGCAGCTTCCTGCCCGCCCTGCTGCTGGGCGTGGCCTTCGCCAATATCTTCATGGGCCTGCCCCTGGATGAAAACGGCGTGTTCCAGGGCAACCTGCTGACCCTCCTGAACCCCTACGGCCTGGCCGGAGGCGTTCTTTTCGTGCTGCTCTTCGCCATGCACGGGGCGCTGTGGCTGGCCATCAAGAGCGAAGGCGACCTGCAGCAACGCGCAGCCGGCCTGGCCCGCAAGCTCTGGCCCGTGCTGCTGGTGCTCATCGGGGCCTTCGTGGTCCTGACGGTCATCTTCACCAATCTCCTGGGCAACTACCTGACCAACCCGCTGCTGCTCGTCCTCCTGGCCGTGCCGGTACTGGCCCTGCTCCTGCTCCGCCAGCAGATCGGCAGGGAGGACTGGTGGTTCGCGTGGGGGCTGTCCGCGGCCATGATCGCGGGCCTGACCCTCTTCGGCGTGGTCGGCCTGTACCCGGCGCTGCTGCCCTCGAGCATCAACCCGGAATACTCCATCACCATCGCCAACGCCTCATCCAGCACCCTGACCCTGTCCATCATGCTGGGCGTGGCTCTGATCTTCGTACCCATCGTGGCCGCCTACCAGTTCTGGCTGTACCGGACCTTCTCCCACAAGGTCACGGACAAGGAACTGGGCCAGGACGGCGCGTACTAGCGCGGGACGCTGTTCATACCGCAACAAAAAAGGGTGGCCGTCATGGTCACCCTTTTTTGTTGCGCCCCGCAAGCGCCGCCCCCCGGGACAGGCTAGAAGACCCGGGCCGCGATCAAGCTGCCGGAGACGAAAACGCCGATGGTCGCGCCGAGGTTGGCGAAAATGACCACCAGCAGGATGCGGCTGACCGGATTGACCCAGAAGCCCTTGACCGTCATCACGCTCGTCGGCAGGTCTTCGAGGTCCGAGACCGTGGGTTTCTTGACCCAGGCCTGGACGAGGCCGGCCACCCATCCCGCCGCGATGAGGGGGTGCAGCGTGGTAATGGGCGCGGCCAGAAAGCTGGACAGGATGGTCAGGGGGTGCCCCAGAGCCGCCAGGGAACCCAGGGCGGCGCCGATGCCGGTCACCAGCACCCAAATGGAGAGGGCGTCCACGGAGGTGTCAGCGCCGCCGCGAAAAAATCCGATGACCAGCAATGCGACGAAAAAACCGGGCAACCCCCATTTCCAGAAGGCGCCCCACCTGGATGGCGGAGGCAGTTCCTCCAGCGGGGACAGGTCGATGTCACGGCCGAAATGTTTCTGCATGCCCGGCACGTGTCCCGCACCGACCACGGCCACGATGTTCGTGCCGGGCGCCTTGCGGATCTTCTGGGCCAGGTAGACGTCGCGCTCGTCGATGAGGCGTTCCTTGATCTGCGGAAAGTTCTCGGCGAACGTCCCCATGATGGCGGCCAGCTGGTCCTTCTTCTTCATGTCCTCGATGAGGTCCTTGTCCACCTCGTCATCGACGAAGATGCTGGTCAGCATCTGGGTCAGAAGCTGGCACTTCTTCCAGAAGCCCAGGAACCCCCAGACCCGCTTCAGGGTGACCTGCACGTCGCGGTCGGCCAGGACGAGGACGGCGCCGGTCTCTTCGGCCAGGCGCACGCCCTCCATCATCTCGGCGCCGGGCTGCACGCCCAGCTTGTCCCCGATCTTGCGGTAGAACGCCTGCAGTACGAGCTGGATCATGAGGAAAACCGCCTTGCCTTCCTTGATGACCTTGTAGATGTCCATGCGCTTCCAGTCGTCGCGGCGGGTCATGGCCTGATGCCTGGCCGGGCAGAGCTCGACGCAGATGGCGTCGGGCCGGACGATCTCGACCGTCCTGCGCACGTCCTCGACACTTTCCTGCGACACATGCGCGGTGCCGACGAGGAAGAAGCGCTTCTCCCCCTCTTCGACGATGGTCACGCTCTCGGGCAAATTTTCAAAATCCACGGTTTACCTCACGGGCCGGGCCTGTTTTGATGATCAAGATGGGTTCCGTTATCCGCAGCCCCGCGGGAATGCAAGCCCGCTCGGCGACTGTCGCCGGGCTGCAACTTTTTTACTTGTCAAATCGCGCCCCCTGAAGCATGCCGTCCCATGCACCACCCGGAGAGGACATGACCAATACCGAATTCGACCGGCGCATGCAGAGCGCCCCCTACACGACCATCTGGAACCTGGCCTGGCCCCAGGTGGTCATGATGTTTTTCCACTTCCTGATTGGCTTTGTGGACGTCTGGGTGGCCGGCCGCATCGGCCGCGAGACCCAGGCCTGCATCGGCGTCATGACCCAGGCCATGTTCTTCTTCATGGTCGTGGCCGTGGCCCTGGCCAACGGCAGCGTGGCCGCCATCAGCCAGAGCTCCGGCGCGGGCCTGCCGCGGCGCATCAAGCGCTTCGTCGGCCTGGGGGTGAGCCTGGGGCTGATCACGGGGCTGGTCATTCTGGCCTTCGGGCTGTGGTTCGACGAACGATTCCTGACGCTCCTGCAGATTCCGCCGGAGCTCATGCCCATCGCCGGATACCTGCTGCAGGTCAGCCTCTACATCATGCCGGCCTACTACGTGTTCACCATCACCAACGCCCTTTTCCGGGCCCAGAAGATCGTGACCCTGCCCCTGTACTCCATGATCCTCGTGACCGGCGTGAACACCGTGGCCGACCTGGGCCTCGGGCTTGGCCTGTGGGGGCTGCCGAACCTCGGCTACAAGGGCATCGCCTGGGCCACCTTCGGCTCGGTCCTGTGCGGCACGATCTACAACATCGTGATGCTCAACCGCTGCGGGCTGCTCGGCGCCCAATGCCTCGCCCCGTGGCGCTGGGTGCGTCTGGCCCTGCCCTACCTGGTCAAGGTGGCCTGGCCCGCAGGGCTCATGCAGCTGGTCTGGCACTCGGCCTACATGGTCCTCTACGCCATCACCGCCAGCCTGCCCGAGGGCAGCATCGTGGCCATGGCCGGCATGAGCGCAGGCATCCGCATCGAAGCGGTGCTCTTTCTCCCCGGCATCGCCTTCAATTTCACCGCCTCCATCCTGGTCGGACACTACCTGGGCCAGGACCGCCGCGCCGAGGCCAAGCGCGTGGGCTACCGCATCATGGTCGTGGGCGTGGTCCTCATCAGCGTCATCACCGCCCTCCTGTGGACAGTCATAAACCCCGTCGTGGCCTTCGTCTCGCCCGACCCCGAAGTGCAGGCCGAAGCCGTGCGCTACCTCGCGTGGAACATGGTTGCCACACCGCCGCTGCTGGCGGCCATGATCCTGGGAGGGGCCTTCACCGGCGCCGGCGCGACCATGTTCCAGGCCGTCATATTCGGCTCGGCGGCGTGGCTGGTACGCCTGCCCCTGGCCTACCTGCTGGGGCATGTCGTCATGCGCTCGGCCAACGGCGTATGGGTGGCCATGTTCGTGTCGGTGCTGGTGCAGTGCGGCACCATGTTCTACTTCTACCAGTACAAGGACTGGTTCAAGTTCACCCTGCGCAAGAACCGGAGACCCGCATGAACGAACTGCCCGGCCACTACCTCGGCTCCGTCGTCAACTACGCCGCGGACACCCCCTGGGATCTGGAATACTCCGTGGTGCTGGACGCCAATGGACATTACCAGTTCTACTCACGCAACCCCGACGGACTGGTCCGCCTGCGCCACGCCGGCACCTCGGGCCGCGCCTTCGCCCAGTTCGCGGTGCAGAACGGTTTCGACGCGGACGAACTCCTGCGCGACCTGCACTACATCGACTCCGGTTTCGCCGAAGACTTCGCCGACCATCTCGCCAGACGCAACGCCAAGGCCTGAGCCATGACCGAAGCCATCGACACCATCACCCCCGTCCGGCAGCCCTCCCGGCGGGACACCGAGCGCCCCGAACGCGACGCCCCGGCGCCGGAGCACAGCGTCCCGGCATCTCCGTCCCCCCACCCCCACAAGGGGACGCTCCTCGACGTCCACGCCTGACCCTCTCCGGCCAAGAAAGAATTGACGGTCCCGACCGCCCTGTATATTTGAGAAACCTCCCTGCCCGGGTGGTGGAATTGGTAGACGCCAGGGATTTAAAATCCCTTGTCCTTCGGGGCGTGCGGGTTCAAGTCCCGCCCTGGGCACCATCAACAAA
>CALMTS010000226.1 GCA_937872685.1 uncultured Desulfomicrobium sp. | reverse complement strand
TTCTGGCTTGGCCTGCGGGGAAAGCTGATTGCAATTTTCATCGTGATCAAGGTGGTTCCCCTGATCCTGTTGTGCTGGCTCGCCTGGCACGAGGTTGCTTCCCTCGGTCAGCATGTTGAAAAACGCACAGCCCTCATGGTGCAACAGACCCGCTCTCTTGTGAAAGAAGTGGGTCAAAAGGCGGGTCAAGATTCGATCCGTTCCCTGGATGTAAAATCGCGGGAAGCCATTGAGCGTCTGACCACGGATACGGCAAGGCAGGTGGCCGACTTTCTCTATCAGCGCGACCAGCAGATTCTGCTGGCCTCTCAGCTTCCTCCGGAGGAAAAACGGTACCGGCAGTTTCTGCAGCCTCTTCAGCGCACGGTTCTGGAGCACGGCAAGTGGGTGCTGAGGAATGATAAATGGGTTCCGGCAGAACAAGGCCCGGCGCAACCGGAAACCGTGATAACAGAGGTTGCGGACAACCGGACGGACTGGCATTACCGGCCCCCGGAGCGTCAAGGTCGTCCCGTCTTACTCCCCCTTTACGCCGAGATGACCTTTGTCGGTCTCGACGGCTTGGAAAAAATCAAGGTCACCACAGTTCCCTGGCTGTCTACAAAACTCCGGAACATCAAAAAGCGCGAGAATACCTTCTGCAAGGCGGAAACCTACGGTTCTTCTCTGTTCAGATTGAAACCCGGCGAGGTTTACGTCTCCGATGTTATCGGCGCCTACAATCATAGTCATATTATCGGGCCTTACACCCAGGCAGCCGCCAGGAAAAAAGGAATTCCCTTCCAGCCCGAATCCGATGCCTACGCCGGCAAGGAAAACCCTGTCGGAATCCGTTTTCGGGGCATTATCCGCTGGGCAACCCCGGTCGTTGATTCCGGCCGGATCGCAGGCTATGTCACATTGGCCCTGGATCATACCCATCTCAACGAATTTACGCGCACCATCGTACCCACGGACGAGCGCTACACCGACATCAATGATGCAGCATCAGGCAACTATGCCTTCATCTGGGATTACAAGGGGCGCAGCATCTGTCATCCCAGGCATCACAGCATCTGCGGCTACGATCCGAAAACTGGTGAACCAGCGATCCCCTGGCTGGATGCGGAAATTTATGACGCATGGAAAAAGAGTGGTTTGAAACTCAGCACATTCCTCAGTCGGACCCAGCAGTTCTCCTCGCCATCGCTGAAAAGAAAACCGGCAGTTGAACTGACCAAAGCAGGATGGGTCGGATTGGACGGCCGCTATCTCAACTTTGCCCCCCAGTGCAGGGGATGGCATGAGCTGACGAGCAAGGGAGGCTCGGGTTCGTTTCTGATCTTCTGGACCGGATTGTGGAAGCTCACCACGGCAGCTACGATTCCCTATTACACCGGTCAATATGCCGCTTCGCCGCGCGGGTTCGGTTATGTGACGATCGGCGCCGACGTGAACGAGTTTCATGCCGCTGCTACGGAGTCGGCAAAACAACTGCAGGACCTCACCGAGGGCTATGTCAAAATGGTGGACAAGGAAAGTAAGCAGGTTCAAAAGGAAATTGAGAACTCCCTGGCGGAAACTGCCCAGTCTCTCAGCTTTTCCACCCTGGTGATGGTGGGGATCGTCATCATCGTAGCCATCTGGATGGCTGCCGTGCTGACCCGGCGGATCACCGCCATGATTTCCGGCATCCGCCTCTTTCAGAACGGTCAGATGGACAATCGTCTGGATGCAGGCTCGAATGATGAAATGGGTGATCTGGCCCGCTCCTTCAACTCGATGGCTGATGAGCTGCAAGCCTCAATCCGTCGCGTGGTCGAAAGCGAATTGCGGGAGAAAACCAAGGAAAAAGATGCCCTCATTGCCTACAATGCCGGGCTTTTTGAATCGGCCAGTTCCTACTTTCATAACATCGGCAACACCCTGGCAGGCGTGAACGGCAAGCTGCTGAATATCCGCAAGGTCCTGGAATCAAGCACCCAGTATCCCGAAGCGTTCCGGATGCTGCGGGAGGCGCACGAAGCAGCAGTGGCCGGCGGGGGAAAGGATGATCGGACACCGGAACTGCTGGCGCGTCTGGAAGATATTCTACTTAAGCGGGCATTACCCCGCATTGCGGAAAACGTGGAAGATATTGCCAACAATCAGCATCAGATGATACAGACCATCAAGTTCCAGCAGGATATGTTCAATTCGTCCAGACAGCGCAATGTGAAATTCGTGCAGGAAATCAATTTGGCCGAGCTGATTGAGAATGTGATAGCTGATTTCCGCACCACCCTGGCGAAACACCACATCACCGTTCACATGGAACTGGATCGTGAATTATCCGTCCGCAATCAGAAAAACCCATTGATTCATGGATTCACGAATCTCATCAAGAACGCCATTGAGGCCATTGACACTGCAGCAAACGACAAGCGGGAAATCCATGTTACTTTGCGCGCTAAACCAAACGAATCCGGACGGGCGGTCATCCAGGTGGTGGATACCGGAATCGGTATTCTACCGGAGCATAGGCCATCCCTGTTCCAATCCGGATTCACCACGAAGAGCGACGGGCATGGGCTGGGTTTGCATTCCCTCCTGAACTTCCTGAACGAGAATAACGGCTCGATCAAAGCCGCAAGCCCCGGGCTAAATCAAGGGGCGGAATTTATTATGGAGATAGGCGATGAACAAGCAGATGCTAATTGCTGACGACGATGTCCAGCTGCTGGAATACTATCGGAGCATCTTCGAACAGGACGAAAGCCTGAATTTTCTGCGCACGGAAAGTGTCGAGAATCCCTTTGTCGTCCATACGTTTCCCGATGGGGCGCCGCTGGTAGATTTTTTTCTTGTGGAGCATGCGCGTGGACAAAGAATCCCCCTGTGTCTGCTGGACATGCGCATGACCACCATGGACGGCCTGACTGCGGCGGAAAAGATTCGCGTTGTCGATCCCGAAGTCATGATCATCATCATTACGGCCTATACGGATGTCAGTCCCGCCGAAATGAGGCGTCGCCTGCAGGAAGACATCTATTACGTCAAAAAACCATTCAACGAGGACGAGTTGTACTCGCTGGTCACTTCCCTTCTGAAAAACTGGAATATCCGGCAGGCATTGCGGGAAAGCGAGGGAAACTATCGACGCCTCCTGGAACAGTCCAATGAAGGCATCCTCACCATTGATGCCTCAGGGAAAATTACCTTTGCCAATGCAACCATGGGCAGGATGCCTTCATTGGAAGTCCAGCTCCGGGCACCGGGGCCTGTTCCGGCGCCGGAGCGCCCTGGGCGGGCGCCTTGCCGCCGGCCGGGGCCGCGTCCTGTCCGGACCTGGCCGGGG
>CALMTS010000225.1 GCA_937872685.1 uncultured Desulfomicrobium sp. | reverse complement strand
TGCCGGAGTTTCTCGCCCATGTCCTTGAGCACGGCGTCGCCCTTCTCGTGACCATACTGGTCGTTGATCTTCTTGAAATGGTCGATGTCGAGCATGGCCAGGTAGATTTTCTCGCCCCGCTTCTGCTTTCTGCGCACCCGGGACGCGCCCTGGGCGAACAGATAGCGGCGGTTGTAGAGTCCCGTCAGGAAGTCCTTCTCCGAGTAGTCCTTGATGGTGTGTATGTACTCCAGAAGATCCATGTTCTGGGACACACGGCAGTAGAATTCCTCACTGGAGAACGGTTTGGTCAGAAAATCATTGGCGCCGCTCTTGAGAAACCGGGCCGACAGGTTCTCCTGCTCATGGCTGGAAATACCGATGATGGCCACCTCGTCCTTGGGATGCCGGGCGCGGACGACCCGCACGAACCGCACGCCGTCCATTTCAGGCATTTCGTAGTCGGTGATGATGAGCTGGATGTCAGAATTGGCATTCATGACCTTCAGCGCCTCGCGGCCGTTCTCGGCCTCGAAGACCTGAAACCGGTGCACGCGCAAAAGCCCTGCAAGCATGGTGCGGACCGTCTCCGAATCCTCGACCACCAGGGCCTTGGCGTCACGGTTCATGATCACGCGCCGGGCCTGCCGCACAGCATAGTTCAGGCTCTCGCCGCCCTCCTTGACCACATAATCGACGATTTTCTTGGACCACAGGCGGTCCCGTGTGTGATCCGCGCAATCGCCGGCGAAAACGATGACCGGGATGTCCCGCGCCAGCACGAGATCGACTACCTCACCCTGTGGTGCGTCCGGGAGGTTCAGGTCGAGCATGGCCAGATCAAACTCATGCTCCTCAAGAAGCTCCCGCGCCTCGGCCATGGATCCTGCCGAAACGATCTCGCCGGTGACGGCGTCCTGAAGATTGTTGACCAGTACCTGCAGGAACATCCTGCTGTCATCGACGACCAGTATTTTCGGCGAAGGGAAGGTCATTGCACATCCTTGATTTGTCGGAGACCGATGATTACCAGAGGGAACGTATCGGGATGCCCCCGAAACGGCAAGAATCATCCCCTCGACCACGGAAAAATCATGCACTGGGTCCTCCTGGCCAATGGCCCCCTTGTCCTCTCGCCCGCCGTACGGGCCCTGGTCTTCTCCGCCGAGCGCCTCATCGGCGTCGATGGCGGCAGCAGGCATCTGCACGCGCTGGACCGATTGCCCCACCTGGCCGTCGGCGACATGGATTCCATCCCCTCCGACCTGCTCGCCCGCTACAGGGACGCGGGAGTGGAAATGCACCTCCACCCGCCCAGAAAGGACGCTACGGATCTGGAACTGGCCCTGGACCTGGCCCTGGACCGGGGCGCGACCCGCATTTCCATCCTAGGCGGCACCGGCGGCCGGCTGGACCATACTCTGGGTAACCTTTTCCTGCTGGCCCGCTGCCTGCCCACCGGCATCGCCGCCTGCATCATGGACGAGAGCCAGTGCGTGCACCTCGTGGACAAGGCCCTGACACTCAGCGGCGCGGCGGGGGACACCCTCTCCCTGCTCCCGGCCACTCCGGAAGTCAGCGGAGTGACCCTCGAGGGCCTGGAATACCCGTTGCAAGACGCCACCCTGACCTTCGGCACGAGCTGGGGCATGAGCAACGTCTTCACCGGCGCATCGGCCACGGTGACCCTGCGCTCGGGACGCCTCTTCGTCTTTCACCTCTTCAGGTCTTGACCTTCGAAAAACACAGGTCTAGACATTAAAAAAGCATTCGGGAGTCCGGGGTACCGGGCTGAGAGGGTCTCTGCAGCCGAGACCGACCGTTGAACCTGAACCGGATCATCCCGGCGGAGGAAACTGCACCATACACTCGCAGAAAGCCGCCCCCGGGCGGCTTTCTCATTTTACGGGAGTCACCATGAAACACCTGTTTGCCCTGCTTGTCCTGACCCTGACCTTGTGCCATGGGGCTCTGGCCTCAGCCGGCTCCGAACTGACCGTCATGACCCATGACAGCTTCAGCATGAGCCAGGACGTCCTGAACCGCTTCGAGACACAGAGCGGCATCACCGTGCGCATCCTGCAATCGGGGGATGCCGGAGCAGCCCTGAACCAGGCCATCCTGGCCAAGAATTCCCCGCTGGCCGACGTATTTTACGGTGTGGACAACACGTTCCTGAGCCGCGCCATGAAGGCCGGCATTTTCGAGCCGTATGCGCCCGCGGGGATCGACGCCGTACCGGGCGCATTGCTGCTCGACCCCGAGAACCGCCTCGTTCCCGTGGATTTCGGCGATGTCTGCCTCAACTACGACCTGGGCTGGTTCACGGCGAAGAACCTCAATCCCCCGTCCTCCCTGGAGGACTTGACCAAACCGGAATACAAGGACCTCCTCGTCGTCCAGAACCCGGCCACGTCCTCCCCGGGCCTGGCCTTCCTCCTGGCCACCATCGGCCATTTCGGCGAAGACGGCGCATTCTCCTTCTGGCAGCGGCTCAAGGACAATGGCGTGCTGGTCACCGGCGGCTGGAAGGACGCCTACTGGGGGCATTTCACCGCCGCGTCCAAGGGTAAACGGCCCATCGTGGTCAGCTATGCCACAAGCCCTGCGGCCGAAGTGCATTTCGGCAAGGATCCGCAGGCCCCCGCACCCACGGCTGCCGTGCTCACGGCGGGAAGCGCCTTCCGCCAGATCGAATTCGCCGGCGTCCTCAAGGGTGCGAAAAACCCCGAGGCGGCCCGGAAATTCATGGACTTCCTGCTCTCCCCGGACTTCCAGGAGGACATCCCCCTGCAGATGTTCGTCTTCCCGGCCAATACCCGTGCGAAGCTGCCCGAGGTATTCATGAAGCACGCCCGGCAGGCCGACACGCCAGCGCAGGTGTCCCCCGCAGACATCGACGCCAGCCGGGAGGCATGGATCTCCCGCTGGACGCAACTCATGGTGAACTGAGCATGAACGCCGCCCGGAACATCCCGCGTACCTGGCTCGTCCTGCCGGTAGCCCTGTTCCTGGCGGCGTTCTACGTCTATCCCCTGTGGGAGGTCCTCTCCCTGGGGCTGGGACAGGCCGTGAAGGATGTCTCCACCCTCGCTCCGCTGCTCTCCTCATACTACCCGCGCGTGGTATTCTTCACCTTCTGGCAGGCGGTAATCTCGAGCATCCTGACATTGGGCGCGGCCCTGCCCGGGGCGTACGTCCTGGCCCGCCACGATTTTGCGGGCAAAAGCCTGTTCGAGACCCTGGTCACCATTCCCTTTGTGCTGCCCACCGTGGTCGTGGCCGCGGCGTTCCGCACCCTGGCAGATCCCGACACCCTGCTCGGTAGCCTTGCGTCACACCTGGGAATCTTTACGGACGGGGAGCAACAAGGCCTGTATCTGATCCTGGCCGCGCACGTCTTCTTCAATTTCAGCCTGGCCCTGCGCATCATCGGCTCGTTCTGGGCCCGCCTGCACCCGGCCATGACGGAATCGGCACGCATGGCCGGAGCAACGCCGTGGCAGGCCTTCCGCACCGTCACACTGCCGCTGCTCTCCCCAGCCATCGCCGCGGCGGGACTGCTCGTCTTCATCTTCTGTTTCAGTTCCTTCGGCGTGGTCCTGCTTCTGGGGGGCTACCGCTACTCCACCCTGGAGGTGGAAATCTACCGGCAGGCCGCCCATGTCTTCAACCTGCCCCTGGCCGCCGTGCTGTCCATCATCCAGCTCCTGGTCACCTGGGGCGCCATGCGGGTGCAAAGCCGTTTTCAGGAGCGCTGCACCCGCCCCCTCTCCCCGGTGACGAACATCGTCCCCCTGACAAGGGCTGCCCGGACTCCCAGGCTTCTGGCCCGCGGATACCTGACCGCGGTCTCCCTGGTGCTCGTCGCCCCGCTCCTGTCCCTGGCCCTGGAATCCCTGCGGCCTGACCAGGCCTGGAGCCTGGCGGCCTACGCGGGCCTCTTCGAAAACCCGCGCGGCTCCGTCTTTCACGTCCCTCCCATGGCGGCCATGGGCAACTCCCTGCTCTACGCCCTGGCCGCGACCCTCATGGCCGTGCCGCTGGGCCTGTGCGCCGCGACCTTCGTGCACACGCGCTCCCGCCTGGCCCGAATTCTGGACCCGCTGCTCATGCTGCCCATGACCACCTCCGCCGTGACGCTCGGCTTCGGGTTCATCATCGCCCTGGACCAGCCGCCCCTGCACCTTCGGTCGTCCTGGGTGCTGGTGCCCATCGCCCACGCCCTCGTCGCCTTTCCCTTTGTCCTGCGCACGGTGCTGCCGGCCCTCTCGGCCGTGCCCGCCGAACTGCGCGAGGCGGCCAGCACTCTCGGAGCCGGACCATGGAAGGTCTGGGCCAGCATCGACCTGCCTCTGCTCTCGCGGGCCACGCTGCTTGGCGCGCTGTACTCTTTCGTCATCAGCCTGGGCGAGTTCGGGGCGACCATTTTCATCGCGCGGCCCCACACGCCCACGCTGCCCATGGCCATCTACCGCAACCTGAGCCTTCCGGGCAGCCAGAACCACGCACAGGCCATGGCCTCGGCAACGCTGCTCATGGTCCTGTGCGCCCTGTGTTTTCTCATGCTAGAGCGCTGCAAAAAGCGCATGTGGGGGGATTTCTGATGGCCTTGCTTCACGCCCGCGGCATCTCCAAGGCCTTCGACGGACACGTCGCCCTGCATGGCATCGATCTGAACGTCGACGAGTCCGAGATTCTTGCACTCCTCGGCCCCAGCGGTTGCGGGAAAACGACCCTGCTGCGCATCATAGCCGGCCTGGAAACACCCGACGCGGGAGACATCCTCTTCGCCGGCTCGGACATGAAACGCGTTCCCGCGCATCGTCGCCACTTCGGCCTCATGTTCCAGGATTACGCCCTGTTCCCGCATCTGAACGTGCGGGAAAACATCGCTTACGGCCTGACCTTGCAGCGTCTGGGAAAGAAGGAAATCGACAAGCGCGTGGACGCGCTGCTCGAACTGGTCAACCTTGCGGGCTTCGCCGAACGGGCCGTGACGGAACTCTCCGGCGGCGAGAGGCAGCGCGTCGCCCTGGCGCGAAGCCTGGCCCCGTCCCCGCGCCTGCTCATGCTCGACGAACCCCTGGCGGCCTTGGACCGGGCCCTGCGCGACCACCTGGGACTTGAAATCCGCAATATCATCAAGAAAGTAGGGATTCCCGCCATTCTGGTCACCCACGACCAGAGCGAGGCCTTCGCCATGGCCGATCGCGTGGCGGTCCTCGACAGAGGACGCATCCTGCAATGCGACACGCCGGCCGCATTGTACGCGCGGCCGGCAAACGCAGCCGTGGCGAGCTTCATCGGGCTAGGAAACGTGATTCGCGAAGGGGAGTTGCACGCAAAACTCTGCGCGCGGACGGGACGAAGCGGAATTTTTCTGATCAGACCTGACGCGGCCTGTGCGGAAGGGGGGAAGAATATCTGCCTGGACGCGCGGGTCTGCGAAAACGTTTTTCGCGGCCAGCACTATCAGACGCGTGTCGAGATTCTGGGTGCGGAGCTCGTTTTCCGGCTGGACTCGCCATTGCCGGCCGGAAGCCGTCTGACCATCTGCCTGGACGAGGCGAAAATCCAGACCCTCGGAAGTTAGAGGGAGCTGTCCAGGACCAGGTTGTCCCGGTGCACGACTTCCTGATGTGGACACGGCCCCAGGACCTTTTCGATCTCGGCGCTGCTCAGGCCCTGGATGCGCCGCAGCTCCGCAGCCTTGAAGTTCGTCAGCCCGACGCCCACGGTGGTGCCGTCCAGGCCGACAATGCGCACCAACGCACCCATGCCGAAATTGCCCTCGACGTCCTTCACCCCCGCGGCCAGAAGGCTCTTCCCCTTGGCCGTCAGGGCGCGGGCGGCCCCTTCGTCGACGAAGATGGTGCCGGCCGGATCGAGATGGTAGGCCAGCCAGAACTTGCGGCCCGAGAGCATCTTCTGGGTCGGTGCGATCCAGGTGCCGAGATCCTCGAGGTTGAAGACCCGTTCCAGGACGAACTTCTGTTTCCCCGAAACGATCAGCGTCGGAACGCCGATGCTGGCCGCACGCCGCGCGGCCATGAGCTTGCTGAGCATCCCGCCAGTCCCGGCCCCGGTCTTGCCGCGGCACATGGACTGCAGGTTCAGTTCGGCGATGTTTTCGATGCAGGGCACGAAGGCCGCATCAGGATTTTCGAGGGGGTTGTCGTCGAAAACGCCGTCGGCCGACGTCAGGTTGATGATGACGTCGGCCCCCACGAGATTGGCGACCATGGAGGAGAGGGCGTCGTTGTCGCCGAATTTGAGTTCCTGCACGGCCACGGTGTCGTTCTCGTTGACGATGGGAATGACCTTCCAGTCCAGCAGGCGCGTCATGGTGTTGCGCGCGTTCAGGAACCTTTCGCGACTGCGCAGGTCGTCCCTGGTCAGCAGGACCTGGGCCGTGATCTTCTCGTAACGGGCAAAGGCCTCGTCATAGCTGTGCATGAGCCGGCTCTGACCCACGGCGGAAGCGGCCTGCTTGTGCACCATGCACCCGGCGGCCTTCTCGGCGCCGAGCACACAGCGGCCCGCAGCCACGGCGCCGGAGGTGACAAGCACGATCTCAAGGCCCCGGTCGTGCAACCCTGCGAGCTGATCGGCCAGCCGGTTCACGACCCGTGCGTCCAGGCCCTTCTCGGTGGTCAGCACCGCGCTGCCCACCTTGACCACGACCCGCCTGGCCTTCTCCAGAATCCGCCGGCGCTGCTCGCGCCAATCAGTCGATTGTTCCATCCTCGGTCTTGCTCGCATCCTTGAGAGTCGTCTGGTGCAGCGCCCACATGGCGTCCAGCACCTCGGCCACCCCGGTTTCGTTCAACGCCGACATGAAGTACACCCGAAGCCCAAGACGGTCAAAGGCCTCCCGCACCGCGGTCAGGCGTTCCTCGTCGGCCAGATCGATCTTGTTGACCACGCGCAGCTGCGGTTTCTCGGCCAGCTCCGGGTCGAACTGGCGCAGTTCGTCGTCGAGAATGTGGAAACCGGCCAGGGGGTCTTCGACATTCACATCCTCGATGCTCAGGATATGCACCAGGAACCGGGAACGCTCCACATGGCGCAGAAAGGTGTGCCCCAGGCCCAGACCCGAGTGTGCGCCTTCGATGAGACCCGGAATATCCGCCACCACGAGCTTGCGGTCGGCCTCGTCGATGACCACGCCCAGGTTCGGAGCCAGGGTGGTGAAGGGATACGCAGCGATCTTGGGACGCGCCGCGGAAATGCGGGAGATGAACGTGGACTTGCCTGCGTTGGGCAGGCCCAACAGGCCGGCATCGGCAAAGACCTTCAACTCCAGGCGAACGTATTTTTCCACACCCGGCTCCCCGGGCTGGGCAAAGCGCGGCACCTGCATGGTAGAGGACTTGAAGTGCGCGTTGCCCTTGCCTCCCCGGCCGCCCTCGGCGATGACGATCTCCTGGCCTTCCTCGGTGAAGTCGGCGATGAGGCGCTCCCCACCGTCGGACTCTTCGTAGACCTGGGTGCCGATGGGCACCTCGATGACCTTGTCCTCACCGGCCCTGCCGTAGCAAAGCCGTCCCGCCCCGGGACGCCCGCTTTCGGCCTCCTGAATGGAGGCGTGGCGATAATCGTACAGGGTCAGCAGCTTCCCGGTGGCGCGAAGAATGACATCTCCGCCCTTGCCCCCGTCACCACCGTCCGGCCCGCCGCGCGGCACGTACTTTTCCCGGCGAAACGAAACACAGCCCTGACCACCGCTCCCGGAACGGATGATGATCTTGGCCTCATCAACGAATCTCATGTAAACTCCCGGCCCGGAATATCCCGGACAGCAAAAAAAGCCGCCCAAGAGCATTCTCTTGAAGCGGCTTGAAAAAGACTTCCCGGCTGCAAAGTCTAGACGGCAGGAACGATAGTGACCCTGGTCTTGACCTTGTTCTTGCGGGTGTACTTTTCAAACTTCACGACGCCGTCGATCAGAGCGAACAGCGTGAAATCCTTGCCCACGCCGACATTCAGGCCGGGGTGAACCTTGGTGCCGTGCTGGCGCACAAGGATGTTGCCCGCCAGAACCGTCTGGCCACCGAACTTCTTTACGCCAAGCCGCTGACCGGCACTGTCGCGTCCGTTGCGTGAACTACCACCTGCTTTTTTATGAGCCATGTTTTCCTCCCGACGACACTAGGCCTGAATGGATTTCACTTTCAGGGTGGTGAAATCCTGACGGTGACCCTGTGTTCTACGATAATCCTTGCGGCGTTTTTTCTTGAAAATAATGATCTTCTTGTCACGTCCGTGATCAACCACTTCGCACTGCACGGCTGCGCCGTCGACGAAGGGCTGGCCGATCTTGACGTCGGCGCCGGTTCCGACCAGCAGGATCTTGTCCAGAGTGATCTCCGAACCGGCCTGCACGTCCATCTTGGCAACCTTCAGACTGCGGCCTTCTTCCACACGGAACTGCTTTCCGCCCGTTTCAACGATTGCAAACATCTTGCGACCTCCAAAATATTGAACGACGTGGCTACCTTTTCTGGAAAACCCCGTCAAGACTTTCATCACGTTACAAAGCCGCCCGGAGCAGAGCAGCCGTCGAGAGGGACGATGCAAATAAAACGAAACGCGTGGGCCGTCAACCTAAAATCCGCAGATGCGTTACGCGCACCACTTCCCGAGCGTTTCCACCAGATCCCGCAGGCTGTAGGGCTTGGGCAGGTGCCCGTTCATTCCCGCATCCAGGCTCTTGCGCTGGTCCGACTCCAGAACATGGGCGGTCAGGGCGATGATGGGGAGATCATGTCCCATGGCCCGGATGGCGCGAGTCGCATCCAGGCCGTCCAGGACCGGCATCTGGATGTCCATCAGAATGATGTCGAAGGCCTGTCCGGCAGCCATGGCGTCCACCGCCTGCTGCCCGTTTTCGGCCATGACCACCGCACCCACCCCCAGGGCGCCGAGCATTTTCTTGAGTAGCCCACGGTTGAAGGCATTGTCCTCCACGGCCAGCACCCGTACGCCCGCAAAGGACCGGTCCCTGCCCTCCTCGCGCGTCTCGTCCTGCGGAAGCGAGGCGGCGTTCGCCGGCACCTCCAGCGGGATGGAAAAGGAGAAAGTGCTGCCCTGACCGGGCATGCTGTGCACGGTAATCCCCTTTCCGCCAAGGAGACGGACCAGATTGTTGGCGATGGTCAGGCCGAGCCCCGTCCCCCCGTACTGTCTTGTCAGGGAGCCGTCGGCCTGCTCGAAGGAGGTGAAGATGTCCTGCTGGCGGTCGGCGGAAATGCCTATGCCCGTGTCGCGCACAAAGAAGTACACGCTCGACTGCCCGCCCCGGACCTCCCCGGCGTTGACCGTCAACTCCACGCTTCCGTGCTCGGTGAATTTCACGGCGTTGCCGACGAGATTGACCAGCACCTGTATCAACCGCCCCGGATCGGTGCGCACGATCTTCGGCAATCCGGTGGTGGTCACCCGCAACTCCAGCCCCTTCTTCAACGCCTGCTCGCTGAACATTGCCTGCAGGCGCGCGAGCATGGCCGGCAGATCCACGTCTTCCGGCACGATGCGCAACATGCCCGCCTCTATCTTCGAAAAATCCAGAATGTCGTTGATGATGACCAGCAGGCTCTCGGCGCAAACCCGGATGCTCTGCACGCACTCGGTCTGACCTGGGTCAAGGGCGGTGTGGGAGAGCAACTCCCCGTGGCCGACGATGGCGTTCATGGGCGTGCGAATCTCGTGGCTCATATTGGCCAGGAACATGCTCTTGGCTTGTGAGGCCGCCTCGGCCCGTCGCCGGGCGTCGACAATCTCCGTCACTTCGATGACGCTGACGATCATGCCCCCGAAGACATCCTCGCCCAGCACGGGCTGCATGCGCACCACCAGGGCCATATCCCTGAATGATTCGAGATGAATCTCCCGGATGCGCGAACCGGGGTCCCGTTCGAGGCTGCGCAGCCCGTCGGCCAGCTCGGCCTCGAGGACGCCCCCGGGGAAAAGCTCCCAGACCCTGGCGCCGAGCAGCCGTTCCTTGCCCAGGCCGAGGATGCGGCAAAGACTCTCGTTGACCTCGAGCACGGCACCGCCCTCGTCGGTCAGTGCAACGCCTTCATCAATCCCGGCAAGCAGCGATTCGAGGCGCGATTTTTCCTGCAAAAGCTCCCTTTCGGCCTGCTTGCGCTGCGTGACATCCATGAAGACTTCGAGGATCAGCGTCTCCCCCTTGAGGATGACCGGGATCGAACTCTTGATCACATCAAGGGTCCGACCCTGCATGGCGTGCATCCGGACTTCATGCTCGAACTCGATTCGCGAGCCGTGGTCCGGCGTCTGCGTTTCCTCGCAGAACATGTCCCAGGGGATGCGGCGTTCGAAGAACCAGCCCGGTTCGATGTCGAGAAGGTTGGTCGCGGCGAGGTTGACGCGCTGGATGATACGATCTTGCCCGAGAATCGCGATGCCAACGGGGAGGGCCTCCAGAATTCGTTCCATGCCGGCGTTGGCTTCGATGACAGCCTCCGCGTCCCGGGCCCGTGCATCCAGGAGCCCCCCTACGGCGGCCATGCTGCGCAGGCACAGAGCGACCATGGCGATCAGCAGCACCGCTCCCAGGACGAGCCGGGCCAGCATGATCTTATGTGCGCTGGCCTGCTGGCCGTCGATATGTTCTGAAATCCTGTCGCCGATGGTCTGCGCCAGGATCAGGGCGGAGGCCTCGGCCTGGGCGAAAAGTCCCTCGCCCCTGGCCCTTGCGGCCAGCACGCTTGTCCCGTCCCCTCCCTGACGAATGCCGTGGGCCATGAAAGTGCTCGTATCCAGAATCTCCTGAACCACGGGCACGAGCTTCGAGGCCATGGCCAGAAGCCCCGGAGGCATGGGCTTCGACAGGGCAAGGGGCGGTGAAGCCTCGCCATCCAGGCGCAATTGCCCGCCCTGGTGCATGATGACCAGCCGGCTCTTGGCCCGCATCAGCCGAAGCTCGGCCTCGGCCAGCAGGGACTCGGCGGCCTGGCCGTCGGGCATCTGGTCCAGCCGGGACAGACTCAGACGTGCTCCGGCCAGGTCGAAGCGCATGTCCTGCACCAGTTGCAGATACGTCTGCTCCGTCCGCATCTGCGCCTGATGCTCGTCAATGTTCTGCAGGCGATAGGTCTCGAGGCCCAACAGGACGAGGACGCCCAGCACCATGCAGGCCAGCATGATGAGCAGGCGTCGCTGATCGGGGTGACCCCAACGGAGGAGGAACGAACTCTTCATAAGGCCCTGGCCAACGCGAAGACATCCACACGGGAAGCGCCGGCCGCAAGGCAGGCGCGGGTGCACTCCGCCAGGGTGGCGCCCGTGGTCATGACGTCGTCGACGATGAGGATGTGCAGCCCCTGCACCCCGGAAGACGCGGCAAAGGCTCCGGAAACATTGGAGCGCCGGGCGGCCCGCCCCAGGCTCGACTGGGTTCGGGTGTCGCGGACCTTGCGCAGTCCGTCCAGGAGGGGCGCGCGGGACATGAACGAGCCGAGCATCCGGGCCAGCTCCGCGCTCTGGTTGAACCCGCGGCGCAGGACCAGGGCGGGCAGCATGGGCACGGGCACGATACGGTCCGGACGGGGCAGGCCGCGCAATGCCCAGGCCTGCCCGGCCAGAAAGGCCAGCAGACGGCCGAGGCCATGCTCGTGGCCGAACTTGTGGCGGTGAACCAACTCCTTGAGGGCTCCGTCATAGGGGCCTTGAAAGGCCAGGGCCGACCAGGGCGGAGGGGACATGCGGCACGCCAGGCACGGATAGACTGGCGCCGTCGGGTCGGCGTAGCAGATTCCGCACTCCGGACAATACCCGCCCCGGCGAGGAGCCAGGCGGCCAGCGCAATCCGGACAGAGGGGAAAATGCCGGGAGTCGGCCAGCACCGCATCGCAAAGCTGGCAACGCCGGCCGGCGAGACAGGCCAACGCGTCGAGAAAACGCCCAGCCGCCACGCGGAACCCGCCTACCATCCGCTCCTCCCGGCCAGACGGCGCACGGCATCCATGGCCTCACGGTCCCGCGCGAAATCCCCGGGTCCGTCCAGCCCGCGCAGGAGCGCCGTATCCTCGATGCGAAAATCCAGGGCCTCCAGAAAATACCGCAATGTCGGCAGGATGCCTGCAAAGAGGTTTTCACCCCGCGTACGCCCGGCCACCAGGATGATGTAAGCCGGCCGTACGGACCCCGCCGCGGCATGGCCCCCAAGCCTCGCCAGATATCTGGACTGGGCGCGGTCGATCCAGGCCTTGGCCTGGCTCGGAAGATGATAGAAGTAGACGGGCGCGGCCAGCACCAGCCCCGAGGCGAGGTCGAGCTGTGCAAAGAGGTCTTCGGCCGCGTCCTCCCCACTCATGCGGCAGACGCCTTCCCCGGCGCAGGCTCCGCAACCGGTGCAAGGCTCGACATGGTGGTCCCGCAGGCGCAGGCTCCGGCTTTCCCCACGGAGGGTCCGCGCGAAAAGATCCGCGGCCTGATCGCTGTTGCCGCCCCCTCTGGGGCTCAGGGACATGATGACCGGTATGTTCATGAGCGGCGTTTGCGGACGAATTCCGCCCGCACGAACTCTCCGACCTCCTGCGTGGTCAGGGTCCAATCGGTTTCGACGTAGAGCGCGTTTTCAAGCTGGGGCACCACGCCCGGCTTGACCCAGAAAACCTGCCGGTCTTTGCGGCTGAAACGGAGCTGCCAACTGGCGTCCACACCCACGTGTCAGCACTTGTCCCGGAAATCGTGTTCGCCTTCGGGGATCATGGCATTACTCCTAGCGGATGAACTCGGTGAAGAACGGGTTGTTGAGCCGCTCCTGGCCCACTGTGGTCTCGGGCCCGTGGCCGGGATAAACGACGGTGTCTTCGGGCAGGGTGAATATCTTGGTGCGCACGGAGCGCATCAGCTCCCGCTCGGAGCTGCCGGGAAAATCCGTTCGGCCCACGGAGCGGTAGAAAAGCAGGTCTCCGACGAAGACGGCCCCCAGCGACTCGAAATAAAAGGACAGGCTCCCCGGGCTGTGCCCAGGCGTGGCCAGGACCCGGCAGGTCGTGCCCAGCAGGGTCAGTTCACCCTCTTCCAGCGCCTCGATGGCGAAGGGCGGCGTACGCGGAAAGCCCCACATACCGCCCCCTCCCAGTTCCGTATCCAGGAGGTAGGCATCCTTGGGGTTGGCCATGACACTCACTCCCGTGGCCGCGACCAGGTCCGCATTGCCCTGGATGTGGTCGAAATGCAGGTGCGTGTTGAGCACACGTTCCAGCGTCAGCTTTCCGGCCTCAAGAAAAGACAGTATCTCGTGGGCGTCCCCGCCCGGATCGATGACCACGGCTTCGCGGTCCGAGTTCAGCACATAGCAGTTGGTATCCAGGGCCCCCAGGGGCATGGCGGTCACTTGAAGCATCGATTCCTCCCAAGGAAATGGCGTCTTCACGCGATGTAGCCACCTTCTACCCAAAACACAATTCTCCTTTCTGGACAAGGGATGCGGCATGAGGCAAAGGCTTCGGAAACACCCTGGGGTCAATCATGAACACGGCCAGTTCCATCGCTCCCGGCACGTTGCGCCGGCAAGACATCATCGAATACGAGCCCCTGCTCAAAAGCTCCCTCAAGGCGCTCCTGTCCTTTTCCTCCTACAGCCTCATGTTTCCGGCCTCGAGCCCGGAAGAACTCGAACCCGATCCCGAACATCCCCACGGAAAAGCGGTGCTGGAAGACGACCGGCTCCAGCTGCCCCTCATCCGCGGAGAGAGGCTGCTGGCCGTCTTCGAGGCGCGCGGGGTGGACCCGCTGAAAACGTCCCAGGCCCTGCCCTACCTGCCGGTCATGGCGTCCCTGTGCCTGGAGCAGCTCAGCCTCAGAAAGCTTGCCATCACCGATCCGTTGACGGGCCTGGCCAACCGCCACTGCCTGCACGGGGCCCTCATGCGCGAGATATCCGGCATCCTGGGTTCCATCATGCCCGGCCCCGAAGCCGTGGCCGACGACTCCCTGCAAGGGCACAGCGCCTGCTTCGGGCTCATCATGCTCGACCTGGACCGCTTCCGGCAGGTCAACGAGAACTACGGGCACCTTTTCGGTGACCAGATCCTGGCGCTGGCGGCCGAACGGCTGCGCGAAGCATGCCCCAAGCAGACCCTCGTCTGCCGTCTGGACGGCGATTCGTTCGGCGTGCTCTGGCCCCAGGCCTCCCGCGCGAAACTCAGCGAACTGGCCGCCAGCCTCGGAGCCGAAATGGCGAAGGTCACGGCGCGCTTCACCCCCCTGCGCGAAGACGTGCCCGTGTCCGCCAGTATCGGTTTCGTCAACTATCCGCACGACCTCCAGGGCGCGCAGTTCCAGAAGGCCCCCGCGGAGCAGGCCTGGCTCGTCCTGGAAAAGGCCGAAAAGGCCCTGAACACGGCCAAGGCCGGAGGACGCGGGCAGGTCTACTCCTTCAACCAGATCCTGGCCCAGGGCGGCGTCGTGCTCGAGGTCATGCCCATGAACAGGCTGGTCATCAACCTCGGCCGCAGCGTGGACGCCCACGAGGGCCAGCGCTTCCTGGTCTGGTCCCGCAAGTTCAACGGCCGGGAGACCATCGTCGGCGCCAGCGGCGATGTGGTCTTCGGGCACTACCCGCCCATGTACAAGGCCGAAGTCTCCCTGGTGGAAGTGCAGGACGAAATGGCCATCGCCGAAATCCTGGTTCAGAACGATCCGGACTGGGTTGTGGAGAAGGGGGACAAGCTGACCCTTCTGGATGAACACTCGGGCCTCATGGAACAACGCGAGGCCCAGCCCGGCGGGCGTTCCCCGCAGAAGGACCTGCTCACCGGGCTCTACCCGTACCGGGACTTCCTGCAGGCCTGGCAGACCGTGCGCGGCCAGTCCAAGTCCTTCTGTGTTGTGCTCATGCGCCTTGAGTCCCCCCACGCGGAGCGCACCCCCATGGACCAGATGAAGGAGGAGCAGTTTTTCCAGGCCCTGACCAACCGCGCCGAAACCCTCTTCGGCCCCTCGGCCCTGGGCGGGCGCTACAGCATGAACTGCGTCATCTACCACGTGCCGGACATGGAGCAGGCAGAATGCGCCCGGGCCGTGCGCGAACTCTTCGAGGACGAACGCTTCACAGGACTGGAAAAATCCGTCGGCATCGCCGGCCACCCCTTCCTGGACTACACCCGCTCCGACACCCTGGACAACGCCCGCAAGGCCCTGGACCACGCCTCGTTTCTGCAGGACGAGAGGATCGCCTGCTTCGACTCCATCTCTCTCAACATCAGCGCGGACCGGCTCTTCGCCCAAGGGGATGTCTACGACGCCATCGCCGAGTACAAAAAAGCCCTTACGGCCGACGAGGGCAACCTCCTGGCCCGCAACTCCCTCGGGGTCTGCTACGCCCGCCTGAACAAATACGCGGCTGCCCGCGCCATCTTCCAGGAACTCGTGACCAGCCATCCGGACCATGTCATGCCGCTCTACAATTTCGGCTGCGCCTGCCTGAAGGACGGCGACCCGGAGGCGGCCCGACAGGCCTTCGAACAGGTCCTGGCCATCAGGCCCGACCACATTTACGCCCTGATCCGCCTGGGCCTCATGGCCGAGGAGGAAGGGGACTTCGACCGGGCCTGGGCCCTCTACGAACAGGTCGGGGGCATGCCGGAAGGAGAGAATCAGACGTCCACCCACAGCCTGGCCCACCGCTATCTGGCCCGCCTGGCCTTCCGCCGGGACGACCGCGACACGGCCCGCGAACTCCTGCACCAGGCCATTACGGCCAATCCCCAGGACGCCCACTCCTTCCACCTCCTGGCCAAAATCTACCTGGAACGCGGCGACGATCCTGAAATCGCCGAATCCCTCGCCCGCCAGAGCGTGCACCTGAAGCCGGAGGCCCCGGCCTTCTGGGAGGTTCTCATCTCGGCCCTGGAGCAGCAGGGCAAGGCCGGGGAGGCCGAGCAGACAAAAATTCGCGCTGCCGCCCAAAGCTGTTGACAGCGCGGCACTGTTTGCCCTAAAGGGGCTTCTCACAAGCGATCCCCGGTAGCTCAGCTGGCAGAGCAGGTGGCTGTTAACCACCGTGTCGGCAGTTCAAATCTGTCCCGGGGAGCCAGAGTATCCAAGGCCCTTCGTTACGAAGGGCCTTTTTTTGTTCCAGGGGCTTGAATTGAACTTCGCAGCCGCAGCCCCAACCACGCCCGCACGGGGATGCCCCGGCGAAACTGCGCATGTTGCCGCGCCTTCCGCTTCGGGTTCAAAGAAGCCAGGACGCGCGCCGGCAACATCATTCACGCCAGGACGGATTTCCCGCAAAGAGACGCTTGCCTTCCGCCCCCCCACCGGTTCACAATGCGAAAAATGAAAACCCCGAAAAACACCTCCTCCATGTCCGCTTCCCGGCCCTCCGACCACGGCCGGATCGTGGCCGAGCCCTCGTCCTGCCTGGATTCCCTGCAGCTCGATTGCCTGGAGCGGGAATTTCGGGCCTGGGCCGAAGGGTCCAGACGCTCCGACGTGGCCGTGTCGCGCAGACGCATTCTCCTCATCTTCCTGCTAATCCGCCACACCGGGGCCAAGCTGCACGAGGTGCTGGAGCTCAACCCCGGCCGCGACATCGACCACGAGAACCTCATGGTCACCTTCGGGCGCGGCGCCGGGACGGACCAGGCCCGGACAGTTCCGCTGTCCGAATCCCTCTCCCGGGAGATCGCAAGCCTCCTGGCCGACGATGAACTCCGCTCGGCCGTGGAGGAGACCCTGGGCGTGGATCCTGCCTTCGTGCGCCGAAAGTTCTACGAACGGGCGCTGGCCTGCGGCTTCCCCAAGCAGATGGGCAGCCCGGAAGCGGTACGCAAATCCCGCGGCGTGGAGCTCATGCAGTCCAACATGCCCCTGCCAGCGGTACAGATGTACCTGGGGCACTCCACGCCCAACCTGACCTCGTCGTACGTATCCTATTCCGCAGACGACATCAGGGCAGTGACCTCCACGTTCCTGCAGAGGGAAAGCACGCGCAAGACCAGCGCCCGCAACTCCTTCTTCGGCAGGGTCTCCCGCATCAGCCAGGCGGACCTCCAGGCCGTCGTGGACCTCGCCACACCCGGGGGGCATGCCATCTCGTCCATCATCACCCTGGACAGCCTGCACCGCATGGGCCTCAAGCCCGGCCGCCTGGCCACCATCGAGGTCAAGGCGCCCTGGGTGCACCTCTACAAGACAGAAACCGAGCCTCTCTGCTCGGTCGAGAACCGCCTCCCCGGCGTCGTCACCCGCGTCACCCGCGGGCGGATCAACACCGAATGCGTCCTGCGCATCGATCCCGAGACGGAACTCTGTTCCATCGGGACGAACGAAAGCCTGGACCGCCTGGAACTGCGCGAAGGCGACAGGGTCTGGGCAGTATTCGGCGTGTACGCCACCATTCTGCGCGTCGACTAGATTCTCCCCACAACAATTGTCCCTCCACAGGAGCCGGGCATGGATGCACTGCAGGAACGGGATCGCGTCATTGAAGGCAACGCACGAGAGTACGGAGCCATCTTCAGCTACATGAACTGGATCGACGCGGCCCGGGCCGCCGAGGCACAGGAGGAGCGAAACGCCCTCCTGGCAGGCCCGGGGGTTCTGGTGTCCTGCCTGGGCACCAAGATCCATCACGGGCCCCTCTCGCCGGGCTGCCGCCAGTGTACCGGCGGGGCGTGGTCATGCCTTTTCATCAGCGGCCGCTGCAACGGGCGCTGCTTTTACTGCCCCACGCCGCAGAACAACGACGACCCGCCCATGGCCGGCACCGTGCCCTTCCGCAGGCCCGTGGATTACGCAGGATACGTCCGGCTCTTCGGCTTTGGCGGGGCAAGCGTCAGCGGCGGGGAGCCGTTCCTGGATTTCGAGCGCAGCCTCGAATACGTCCGCGCCCTGCGGGCCACCTGCGGCCCGGATCTGCACATCTGGCTCTACACCAACGGAATCCTGGCCACCGGGGACAAGCTGCGCAGGCTCACGGACGCGGGGTTGAACGAGATTCGCTTCGACATCGGCGCAACGGATTACAGCCTCGACGCCGTGCGCCTGGCACGGGGGATCGTGCCTACGGTCACCGTGGAGATTCCGGCGGTACCCGAAGAGCGCACGCGCCTGCTGGACATGCTGCCCGCACTCGCGCAGGCCGGCGTCGCCCACCTCAATCTCCACCAGTTGCGCCTCACCCCGCACAACGCGCGGCACCTGCTGGAGCGCGAATACACCTTCGTGCACGGCCCCAAAGTCACGGTGCTGGAATCGGAGCTGTGCGCGCTGAGCGTGGTGGCCCGGGCCGCTGCGGAGCACCTCCCGCTGGCCGTCAACTACTGCTCTTTCGTGTACAAAAACCGCTTCCAGGCCGCCGCCAACCGGTCCCGTTTCGGCTCCTGGCTGCTGGCCGACGGCGAGGAACTGACCGCCAGCGGCCACATCCGCACCCTGCAGACCCGGCCCGAACCGGACGCCCCCTGGCGCACCGCGCCCCTGTCCTCCGTGACGGACAGGGACCTCTGGGTCAGATACGCCGCCGCCTTCCTGCGCCCCGTCGCAAGCCCAAAGCATGCCCACCGCATTGTGGCCGTGTCCGATGATTTTCAGGTCGTCGTGGAGCGCCATCCCGTTCGGGAACCAAGGCCTGTCACCCTGCAGGAACTGCGGCAAAACCTTGAGCCCCCGCAACCCGACCGCGCGATCCCGGGTCTCTACCCGCCGCTGCTCGACGAATCCTGCGAATGGATCACCCCGGGGCTGGGAATGTACTTTTAGCCCGCACGACTTATAAGCCTTTGATGATCCGAAACCAAGGAGGACTGCATGTTCACCAGAATCTTCAACGCAAACGCCCTGCGAACCGGGCTGATCATTATCCTGGCTCTCCTGGCCGGGTGTTCCGCCACCCGGTTTGCAGACCGCTACCAGCCAGGAGCCTCGGAGGTGGTTTTATGGAGTGACGAACGCATCCCCATTGAGCCGGGATGGCGTTTTCTTGGGACGGAGACGGTCTCCGTGCGCGGCGACATCAGGGACACGGCCCTCTCGGCCATAGACCACATGCAGTCCCTGGTCTTCGTTCGCGAGGGAGAACGTGTGCCCTCGATCCTGCTTCTGTCCAGGGTGATCAAAACTGGGGACACGGAAGTGTTCGTCTTCCTGGGCGGAACCAAGACGGCCCTGGGTGACGAAACATACCGGGAAAACAGCTTCTCGCTCTCTGGAGAAACCACGGACCAGGAATACCGCCGCTATCTGGAGAGGGTGCGCGCAGAAGGGCTGGGCGTGGCCCCGAACTATACCGTGCGGGTTCTGGACAGGCTGCCCGTGGACTCGGTCCTGGTGCGAGTCATGGAACTGACGCCCGGAGACGGCCCGTCGCCCCTGCCGGCCTACGGGAGGCTTTACCCGCAGGAGCGGCTTGACCCCATCCTGAACAACTTCCGCTGAAGTTCCACCGGCCGACGCAACGCAGTACAAGGAAAGGGTATTTCCGGGTTGACAGCCCGGCGCCCTTTCCCTAAAAGCGCGTTCTGGCCGACGTTCCCCGGTAGCTCAGTTGGCAGAGCAGGTGGCTGTTAACCACCGTGTCGGCAGTTCAAGTCTGTCCCGGGGAGCCAGTAAATTTCCTGCCCTTGCGGCAATAAAAAACCCCTTGGATTCAAGGGGTTTTTTATTGCCGCAGACTGCCCGGAGAGTCTGCCCGCTGCCCGCGCAAAAAGGCGCGACCCCGAAGGACCGCGCCTCGATGTTCCGTATCCGGCCTCCTATTTGCGGCCGGCCTGGGCCTTGCGAGCCTCCACGAAGTGCGCCGCAGCCAGGGCGGCGACGCAGCCGTCGGCAGCGGCCAGGACAATCTGGTTGGCATACTTCTGACGCAAGTCGCCCACTGCGAAGATGCCGGGCAAACTGGTCTCGCACTTTTCATCAGTCACGACATAGCCTGCGGCGTTCATCTTCACGCCGGCCGGGACGAGGCCGTTGTTGGGCCTGAAACCGACGAAGATGAAGACGCCGTCCGTGGCGATATCGTGCGTCTCCCCGGTTTCCACGTGCTTGACGGTCACTCCGGTCACGCCGTTGTCTTCCGCCGCGATGTCCGTCAGCACGGAACTCAGTACCAGGGTGATGCGCGATTCGGCAAAGACGCGCTGCTGCAAAATGCGGCTGCCCCGGAACTCCTCCCTGCGATGGACGAGATAGACCTTGGTGCAGATCTTGGAAAGGTAGAGAGCGTCTTCCAGGGCCGTGTCGCCGCCGCCGACCACGACCACGGTCTTGCCCCTGAAAAAGAAGCCGTCGCAGGTGGCGCAGTAGGACACGCCCTTGCCGTATTGCTCGATCTCGCCGGGCACGCCCAGTTTGCGGGCCGAACCGCCGGCCGCCAGAATAACGGCGTGGGTGTTCAGGCGGGTGCCGTCCACCAGGACCACCTCGTGAAAGTCAACGCCGGGCTCCACCCGCGCCACCTCGTTCTCCCGGATGTCCAGGTTGTAGCGCTTGGCGTGGTTCAGAAACTTTTCGCACAGCTCGAATCCGCCGACCTCTTCGATGCCGGGATAATTTTCCACTTCCTTGGTCAGGGCGACCTGGCCGCCAGGCATGCCCTTTTCCACCAGCACCGCGTTCATGGCCGCGCGCATGGCGTAAATCCCGGCCGAAAGACCGGCCGGGCCGCCGCCGACGATAACCAGATCATACATGTTGTTTTCCAAGATATGCTCCTTTGGGCTCCCGCCCGATCATTCCTTGTCCTTCTTGTTTTCATCCTTCCCGAAGCGGGCCATGCCCTCTGCGAGATTCTTCAAGCGCTCATCCACGAGGGCGTAAACGCTCCCCTTGGGATAGCTCCCGTCCTTCTTGCGCACCCCGGCCTTTTTCCCGGTCAGAAGTTCGATGCCCTGCTCGACGTTGGCCACGGACCAGATGTGAAACGTCCCCTGGCGCACGGCATCGACCACCTCGGGCTTGAGCATCAGGTCTTTGACGTTGGATGCGGGGATGATGACACCCTGATCGCCCGTGAGTCCCTTGGCCTTGCAGCAGGTGAAAAAGCCCTCGATCTTGTGGTTCACCCCGCCGATGGCCTGCACCTCGCCGTTCTGGTTGACGGACCCGGTCACGGCGATGCCCTGCTTGATGGGCACCCCCGAGAGGCTGGACAGCAGGGCGTACATCTCCGTGGAAGAGGCGCTGTCACCGTCCACCCCGGAATAGCTCTGCTCGAAGGCGATGGAAGCGCTCATGGCCAGGGGCTTGTCCTGGGCGAACATCTTGCGCAGGTACCCGCCGAGGATCAGCACACCCTTGTTGTGCGTGCTGCCCGAGAGGTCGGCTTCCCGCTCGATGTTTATGATGCCGGCCTTGCCCATGGACGTGGCGGCGGTGATGCGGCTGGGTTTCCCGAACATCATGTCGCCCATGCTGTACACGGCCAGGCCGTTGATCTGCCCGACCTTGGCCCCGTCGGTGTCGATCATGATCGACCCGCGGTCAATCATATCCTGAATTTTTTCCTCGATGAGGCTGGCGCGGTGGATGCGTGCGTCGATGGCCCGGATCACGTCCTCGCCCCGAACCGTATCCCGTCCGGCCTGCTGCGCGAAATAATCAGCCTCCATGAGCAGGTCCGTCAGCTTGGGGAAGGTCGCGGCCATCTTTTCCTGCCGCCCGCCCATGCGCACCGCCTCCTCCACCAGGGCTGCCACGGCCGTGCGGTCGAAGGCCCGCAGGCCATGCTCCGTGCACCTGGCGCGGATGAAGCGCGCAAACCGGTCCACGGTTTCGCCCGTGTTGTCCATGGTGGTGTCGAAGTCCGCGCGGACCTTGAAGATCTTGGGCACGTCATCGTCGTAGTGCTGCAGCATGTGGTACATGTACGTGTCGGCCAGGACGATGACCTTGATGTCCATCTCGATGGGCTCCGGCTTCATGGACGAGGTCGTGAACAGGTAGAAAGGATCGTACGTCTGAATCTCCATCTTGCGGCTCTTGAGGGCCCGCTTGAGGGACTGCCACACCCCCGGCTCCATGATGGCGTCAAGGAGGTTCAGCACGAGGTACCCGCCGTTGGCCCGCACGAACGAGCCGGCTTTGATGCGCGAAAAATCCGTGCGCCAGACCCCGGTCCGATCCACCAGGCGTTCGATGCTGCCGAAGAGGTTGCGGTAGGTGGGGTACTCCTCGACAATGACCGGCGGCCCCTGCTGCTCGGCATTGTCCACCAGGACATTGACCGTGTACTGCTCGAAGGGATCCCCGACCGGCATCTGCGGCGGATGCTCCTGACTGAAGAAGATGGCTATGTTGTCGACCATGTTGTCGATCATGCTCTGAAAATATTCGTTGAGCTCCTCGCAGGCGAAGTCATCGCGCAGGGAGGCGATAAGGTCCTCGGCCAGATTCGAGAACATGATCTTGTCGGCCTGTCGGTTCTTCTCCTGAATCTCCTTCTGCAGGCCCCGGATCTGCAGGAAGATGGAATCGATCTCGTTCTTGATCTCGGAGTGCTTGGCTTTGATGCGCTCGAACTCGTCCCTGGGAAAGCGACCCTTTTCGACCATCTGTTCGAGCTTCAGCACCGGCGTCGGCTCCCCGTCCACGATGGGCATGACCTCGGGCGGCTGCCCCTGGCGTCCCTGGAAGGTGACCAGCGCGAAGCCGGCCTCCTTGACCTGCTTTTCGAGATTCATGAAAAAGCTGGAGGTCTTCTTTTCGTAGGCTTCGTTGATCTCGTTCTTGCGGGCCAGGTATTCGGGACTCTCGAAGAGCTTGGGGACCTCTTTCTTCAACTCGTCCACCAAGGCCTGCATGCTCTTCTTGAGTCTGACGCCCTGACCCGACCCAAGACGTACCAGGATGGGGGCCTCGGGGTCCTTGAAATTATTGAGATAACAGAGGTCTCCGGGCGCCTCGCCACCCTCGACGGCCAGGGCCAGAACCTTCCTGACGGCGTCCATGCGGCCGGAGCCGGGAGCGCCGGTGACCAGGATGTTGTAGCCCGGACGGCGCACGCCGATGCCGAACCGTAGGGCGTCAACTCCACGGTCCTGTCCGATTATTTCGTCCAGGGGTTCGAGTTCGTCCGTGGTGGCGAAAGGCAGGGTGGAGGTATCGAGGGTCCACCGCAATGTATCGGGAGTCAGTCGTAACGAATCACTCATTCCTACCTCGCTCGTTGTTGTGGTCTTCCGCGCGCACCTGCACCGGAGTGCAGCTTGCGCACTTGGGTAGAACGATGCGCAGCATCCCGCCCGCATAACTCGCGGTGACCTTTTCCGCGTCCACCGGCGAGGAGAGTCGCACGGTGCTTGCAAACCCCTGGCGGGAAATGCTCAGGCTCTGCTCGCTCCTGCTCTCCTCCACCTTTTCCCCGGAAATGGACAACCGGTTCCCGGTCACGGACACCTTGATGGAGCGCGGATCAAGGTTGGGGACATGGGTCGTGACGACGATGACGTCCCCTTCGCTCATCACGCGCACGTCAGGTTCGCAACGCAGCAACCGCATATCAAGCGGGCTGCAGAAATCGCGCACAAAGGAATCGAAGAGCTCCTCCATGTCCTGTTTGAGCTTTCCGAGTTCGGCGCGGTGCCATACATGCAGATCGGACATATCGCCTCCACCGCAACATGTGGAAAAGACGGTCAGATGCCGGAAAAAAAGGTTCCGTAGGAAATGTTTCCGGCGTCGCCAAGACAATGAATATCACTCCGGGCGGCGCTTCGGTCAAGTCCGTCTTCAAGGCTGGCGCGCAGCGAGGGGAGGCCGCCCAGGCGCTGGGCGTGATCGAAATCGACGACGAGGAGCCGGGTGAAGGGATGCACCGCGATCGTCCCGGGCATGCGGTAGCGGCGGGAATGGCGCGTTTCCAGGGCGGAGCAGCGCTCCAGGAGCCCTCTGACCCAGGCCCCGGCCGCCGCCGTGTCCGCCAGCCACCGGTCCGCCTCTGCCATGCGCCAGGGGATGCCGCCCCGTCCCTTGAGGCGCAGGTCTCCGTCGGCATAACGGCGCAGCAGGAAAAATACGGCCGTCCCCTGGGGCGAAAGGGCAACAAGGTCGATCCGACCCGGCGGGCAGGGGGCGTCCACGGCCAGCACGCACGAATGGCGCAGAAAAAGACGGTCCAGGATGGCCTGCCTCCGGTCCGTATGCCGGCAAACGCGGCGACGGACATGGCTGTAGCGTGCGGCCAGTTCCGACAGCGAGCGGACATGCCGCACGTCGCCCTCACCGTCGTCGAGAACGGTTCTCGCTCCGGGATGACCCAGCAGAAGATGCTCGGGCTCGATTCGACATCGGGGGGCCCCTTCCCGCAGGCCTATTTCGGCAAAAACATTACCATGCAGGCGCATCGTGACCTCTGACTCATCCACACGGAAAACGGCCTCGCGGTCCGAGACGAGCCGGTTCCACCAGCCGTTTTCGTCGAGGCGCATCCCGTTCAGGAGGCGGCACAGCCCGTGCCATGCCGGCATGAGGCAGGAGGGGGAAAGGGGGGGGATTTGCTCCGGCACGAAAGGGTCACCCTCGGGTTACACGTAAGCGGACGGCCAGGCAGGATCTGGCCCGGCCGGCACAAAAAGGCGGGCGCTCCCGTGCAAACCGGCATGTCCGCAACGGGGGTTTGGTGGCCATCACTGACCGGGATAGCAATCCACTGCCGCAGGATGGATCTCGGCCCGGACCAGGTCGCCAACCCCGAGCCCGGTTGCGCGGAATTCCTTGAGCCGCATATGCACGTCCAGGGGGCGGCCGAGGTTGACGCTCAGCGAGACGGTGTCGCCTTCGAGCCGGACCTTGACCAGAGGGCCGCAATTGAGCCCCGGCCCGTCGGCCCTCTCCAGGCGAACCCCCTCGGGGTCAATGCCGATCCGGACGCGGCCCGGCTCGCATCCCGAAGCGGGTACGCGGAACCCCTCGGCAATGCGGCACCAGCCCTGTCCCTCTTCAAAACTCAATATCCCCGCATAGGAGTTGCCTCGCGAACGAGGCACGAGCCGCCCTTCCTCCAAAAAAATGACATGTGGGCACAAGGCCCAGGCCTGGGAGCGGTTATGGGTGCAAAGCACGATGGTGGTTTCCCCCTGATCCCGCAGCTCGGCCACGACCTGCTCGATGATGACCCGGTTCTGGGTGTCCACGCTGGCCGTAGGCTCGTCCAGGAGAAGCACCCTGGGGCGATTGGCCAGAGCGCGGGCGATGGCCACGCGCTGGGTCTCGCCGCCGGACAGGCGGGGGGCATATGCCTCGGCCAGATGCGCAAGCCCCACCAAATCCAGGGCCTCGTTTACCCGGCGTCTGCGCTCGGCCTGATCCATCCCGCGTATCGCCAGCCCGTAGCCCACGTTCTCCCGCACGCTTCGGCTGAACATGACGGGGTGCTGCTCCACCAGGGCGACCTTGCGGCGCAGTGGACGGAGATACGATTCCTTCCACGCCACCGGCGCACCATCGAAGCGCACCTCGCCTTCATGGGGCGCGTTCAAAAAAGAAAGAATGTCCAGGAGCGTCGATTTTCCGGCCCCGTTGGGCCCCTGGAGCGAATAGGCCAGCCCCGGTTCGATCTTCAGTTCCGGAAGGTCGAGCACAACGCGGCCATCATAGACCATGCGGATCTTGCGCAGTTCGAACAGGCTCATCTCCGCGTCCTCCCCTGCACATACCCCAAAAGCACGTTCACCAGCAGGCTGATCCCCAGAAGCACGACGCCCAGCCCCAGGGCCAGCACAAACTCGCCCTTGTCGTACTCCAGGGCCATGGCCGTGGTCATGGTCCGGGTGAAGCCCTTGGCGTTGCCTCCGAGCATCATGGATATGCCAATCTCGGAGATGACGCGCCCGAAAGCGGCCACAATGGCCGCCATGATGCCGAAACGGGCCTCGTGCAGGACGACCATGGCAACCTGCCGGCGGGATGCGCCAAGTGTCAGGGCGGTGCGGCGGTAGCGGTCGTCGATGCGGCTCACGGCGGCGATGGTGAAGGCCACGATGATGGGCGTGATGAGAATGATCTGGCCGACGATCATGGCCTTCTGGGTATAGAGCCAGCCCAGGGAACCGAAAACGCCCCGCCGGGAAAGCACCGAATAGACCAGCAGGCCGATGACCACGGTAGGCAGGGCCAGCATGGTGTTGAAGAACGTGATGACCGCCTGTTTGCCCCGGAAGCCCGTAATGCCGATCAGAAACCCGGCCGGCACGCCGACGACGCACGCGGCCAGTGTGGACCAGAAGCTGACGTTCAGGGACACGCCGACGATACGCAACAGCTCAGGGTCGAATCCCAGCAGCAATTCGAACGCAGCCCACAGGCTGTCCAGAAAAAACATGCCTCCTCCCCTGCAATGAATATCGCCGTGAAAAAAACGGCCCGCTGCGGGAGCGGGCCGTAAACTCTGCGCGAGCCGGAAGCCGCGACACGGCAGCCAGCCCCAGGAATCAGCCGCCTGCGGCCTACTTCGCGTCGGGGAAGAAGAGCTGCTTGTCAAGCAGCTTGTAGTCGCCGATGACTTTCTGCCCGCGTTCGGAAACCAGCCATTTGGCGAAGGTCTCGGCCAGATCGATACGCACATGGGGATGTTTGGCCGGATTGACCGGGATCACCCCGTACGGGTTGAAAAGCGTCTCGGCGCCTTCGCTGATGGGTTCAAGCTGCAGGCCTTCGGGACGGCCGTACTTGTACTGAATGTAGGTACCGCGGTCGGTGATGGTATAGCCCTGCTTCTCCTCGGCGAAGGTCAGGGTCTTGCCCATGCCCTGGCCGATGGACATGTACATCTTCATGCCTTCGGGATGAACGGCCTTGAACTTCATCTCCTTGTCCTTGGCCATGAACACGGTGTCCTCTTCCTTGAGGGGCAGTCCAGTGGCTTTCCAGAGTTCCTGCTCCTTGGCGTGGGTGCCGCTGTTGTCGCCGCGAGACACGAAAACGGCCTCGGACTGGGCGATCTTTTTCATGGATTCGACGGCGTCGCCGGTCTTGGCGCCGGCCGGATCGTTCGCCGGGCCGATGATCAGGAAGTCATTGTACATGACATAATAGCGCTTGGTGCCGAATCCGTCGGCCACGAACTTCTCCTCGCGGGCCGGATCATGCACGAAGATCACGTCCACGTTGCCATCGACGCCGTCCTTGATGGCCGCACCGGTGCCCTTGGCCACGACCTTGACATCGATGCCCGTGTCCTTCTTGAATTCAGGCAGAAGAACATCCAGAAGCCCCGACGACTGGGTGCTGGTGGTCGTGGACATCTTGAGCACCTTGTCCTGGGCCATGCCCGTGACAGGCAACAGCAACACTGCGAGCACAATCAACAATTTTTTCATGCTTCCTCCTCATGTGTGAAAATGGACATACGCTAAGTCTCATATGTCAACATGGGCACAAGAACAAGAAGGAAGCAGGGAGTCCTTCAATTCAGGGATGTTTTCACGGACGGCCGGACAGTGGAAGCCCCGGCTTCATTTTTCTCCGGGCGGGCATACGGCAGGGAAAAATCAGACGAGGCCAGGGCCACACCGTCGCTTGCACGCAGAACGCGGGCATTGACGTAAATTTGGCGTCCCACGACCGTGTAGGTTCCGACCAGAACGGAATAGGCAGGAGCATCGGCATTGATTTCCGAGACATCCCGGGAGAGGGCGAAGACGCCGCCCACAGGATCCACGCGCAGCTGATCCGATCGCAGCTGGATTTCCGTAACCGAGTACCCGTGCTGGCTCAGCCGCGAGGCGACCTGCTCCGACAACAATCTGCCGAGATCACTCGTATTCTCAACATTGGCAGAGTCGACGAAGGACGCTGCCAACATAGGGTACCCGGCCGTCTCGCCCCCGGAGAGCTGCGCGTGGAGGTGATCCCCTGCGTTGTAGGAAAAGTCCAGCAACCGTGGTTCGGCAGGGCCTGAAGCCTGGCTCAAGAAGCCGGGCAACTGGATGCAACCACCAAGAACAAAGCTCGCCAAGATGATGAACAATTTGGGCATGACCGATCCTCCGGAGAAAAATGCCGACTTCCGGAAACAAAGCATGCCCCGTGCCAAGAGGCGCCCTCTGAAGCTTAAGTTTTTCCCGATGCGGCCGATAACCTGATCATGCATACAATCGACATCAAGGAGCACGCCATGCGTCTCGCCCCCTTTCTCGCTTTCCTGGCCCTGGGCCTTTTGTCCGCCTGCGCCCCGGCCGGCATCGGTAGGGATCAGGCATCCGTGCTCGTTACGGCCCAGGCCCCCCTTTCCTCCGGCTATCCCCTCTCCACCCAGCCCAAAATGCAGGCCCTGGCCCACTGGGACCTGCTCGCGGCAAACGTGGCCCGGAACTGCGCCAAGGCCTTGGAGCATTTCCATCCCGAAGGGGATATGCGCGTGTACGTCGCTCCCGTCGAGGCCACTCCCTTCGGCAAATCCTACCGTGAATCCCTGCTGACCCGCCTGGTGGATTACGGCGTGCCCATCTCGTTCACGCCCGACGGCGCCGCCGTCCTCGAAGTCAGCCTGGAACTGGTCAGCCATCACCGCACCATCGAGCGGACCCGTACGGGGCGGCGCTATGCGGTGGAACCGGGCTTCGTGCAGCGCAAGGACCCGCAGGGGCTCTATGCCTCCGTCCCCGTGATTTCCGAGGAAAGCGGTTTTTTTGACGCACCCACGCCAGAGACCGAGGTGCAGGTCAATTCCGCCCTCATCCACCGCGGCGGATACCTGTACCGGGATTCGAGCATATTCTATGTCGACGCGAGGGACCGCGGCCACTATCAACTCGGGGCGCCGAAGGACGGCGTGGAACTCAGACGCTATTCCGTGGTGGACAAATGATCAGGACCATTCTGATCCTCTGCGCCCTGCTGGGCGCCATCCCGTCTCCAGGCCGGGCCGAATGCACGTCATCGCGTGTTGAAGCCCTGGGCGCCACCCTGGCGGAAGCGTTGGCCGCAAACCTCCAGGTCCGTCTCGACCGCTCCGCCACGATCATGACCGCGCCCTTCGCGGATCTGCACGATCCGAAGACGACTTCCGCCCTGGGCCGCATCCTGGGCGAAGAGACCGGCAATTCCTTCTCCCGCTACGGATACCGCGTCGCCGATACGCGCGCGTTCATGCCCACCCCCTACTCCCTCAAGGAAACCGGGCAGACGGCCCTGACCCTGGAACCGGACCAGGCCGGCGCGACGTCGGGCATGCAGACCATTCTGACCGGAACCTACGCCCTGGCCGACAGGGGGGTGCTGGTCAGCGCGCGCATCGTCCAGATCCAGGACCACGCCATCCTGGCCACGGCCTCGTGCCGCCTGCGCCTGACGGATGAAGTCCGAAGCCTCATGGACCCGTCGCATTCTGCGGCAAAGGCCAATAAGACGGCCGGCCCCCTGCTCGACCTGAAAAAGCGGGCCGATACCAGGCGCGTGCAGCAGGCCCTGGCCGCCCAGGGTTTGTACAAGGGCAAGATCGATGGCATATGGGGCCGCAAATCCAAGGCCGCCCTGCTGCGCTTCCGGGCCTCCGTGGCCTTGCCGGCCGACGACAGATGGGATCAAGCCACACAGGCCGCACTGCTTCCCTCTTCCTGACAGAACCAGCCACACGGATTCATTCAGAATAATAATCGTCAGATTTTCTCTTGACGAGCCGATTATTCGCGCCTAATTGACCCTCGCTTCAAAACGTAATTCATAAAACTTATCATATTTCAGAATACGAGGTCATCATGCGCGAAATCACGCTTTTTTTGCACTCCCAAAAAATCCAGCGCCCCGAACCCATTGTCTCCTCGGCCATCCTGCGCCTGATGGCGGGGCTGCGTTCGGTCATCGCCGGCCTGACCCAGGGAAACCGGACCGCGGCGCGCTGACAGAGCCCTGACGACCCTTCACGACGGGACCAGGACCAAAACGAAACGGCCGGACTGCATACGCAGCCCGGCCGTTTCGCGTTTCCCTGTCAGAAGCTTCAGCAGCCAAAGCAGGATGTCTGGGAATACTCCACACGATCCTTGTACTCGGCCTGCTTTCCCCGGTTCCACATCTTGACCGGACGGTAGTAGCCCACCACCCGGGTATAGACCTCGGTTTCCTGGCCGCAACGGGGGCAGGTGGCCTGTTCGCCCGTCAGATAACCGTGATCCTTGCACACCGAGAAGGTCGGGGTGACGGAGATGTAGGGGATTTTCGTCTCGCTCAGGGCCCGCACGATGAAGTTCTTCAGGGCCGTGGTGTCCGGCACGGACTCGCCCAGGAAGCTGTGGAACACGGTGCCGCCGGTGTACATGGGCTGCAGGCGGTTCTGGTGCTCCAGGGCGGTGAAGACGTCGGCCGTGTGCCCCACGGGCAGCAGGGTCGAATTGGTGTAGTACGGGACACCGTTGCCCGACGCCTGGATGTCGGCATAGAGCTTCTTGTCGATCTTGGCCAAGCGATAGCTCGTGCCCTCGGCCGGCGTGGCTTCGAGGTTGTAGAGATTGCCGGTTTCCTCCTGAAAGCGCGCGGTGATGCCCCGCAGGTGGTCCAGGGTGCGGATCATGAGCCGGGTTCCGGCGTCGGTCTCGATGCCCTTGCCCAGCAGATTCAGGCAAGCCTCGTGGCCACCGAGGATGCCGATGGTGCTGAAATGCCCGCGGAAGCCGTTCTTCAGGTAGCGCCGGGAAAAGGGAAACATGCCCTTGTCCATGTTGTCCGTGACCATCTTGCGCTTGAATTCGAGGGAATCCTTGGCCAGGGCCGCGTACTCGCCGACCAGGTCCAGGAAGTCCTCCTCGCCCTGGGCCAGATAGGCCAGCTTGGGCAGGTTCAGGGTGACCACCCCGATGGATCCCGTCAGGTCGCCCGCGCCGAAGAGGCCGCCCGTGCGCTTGCGCAGCTCCCGCAGGTCCATCTGCAGGCGGCAGCACATGGAGCGAACATCCTCGGGCTTCAGGTCCGAATTGATGAAATTCTGGAAATACGGGGCCCCGTACTTGGCGGTAAGCTTAAGGAGCAACTCGCCCACCTCGGACTCCCAGGGGAAATCGGGGGTCACGTTGTAGGTCGGGATGGGGAATGAGAAGATGCGACTGTGGTAGTCTCCCTTGAGCATGACTTCCAGGAAGGCGCGGTTGATCATCTCCATCTCGGGCGCATACTCCCCGTAGGTGCTGTCCTGCAGGGCGCCGCCGATGATGACCGCCTCGGACGCGATGTGCGCCGGTGGCGTCAGGTCGAAGGTCAGATTGGTGAAGGGGCTCTGCCCGCCCCAGCGCGACGTGGTGTTCAGGTTGAAGACGAACTTCTGCATGGCCTGCTTGACATCGTCGTAGCTCAGGCCGTCGTGACGCACGAAGGGGGCAAGGTAGGTATCCACGTTGTTGAACGCCTGGGCCCCGGCCCATTCATTCTGCAGCGTGCCGAGAAAATTGACCATCTGCCCCAATGCCGCGTCGAAGTGGCGCGAAGGGCCCGAAGAACAGCGGCCTTCGAGGTTGAAACCTTCGAGCAGCAGGTCGCGCAGGGACCAACCGGCGCAATACCCGGCCAGGCCGAAGGACAGATCGTGGATGTGGAAATAGCCATGCTCATGGGCCTGACGGATTTCCTCCGGATATTTTTCGAGGGAGTACCGGGCCTGGACCGAACCCGACAGGTGCAGCATCAGGCCCTGGAAGGAGTGAGCCATGTTGGCGTTCTCGCTGACCCGCCAATCGGACTTGTTCAGGTAGCTGTCGATGGTCTCGGTGATGTCCAGGAAAGTCTCGGTCTGGCTGCGGATCTGGCGGCGTTTCTCGCGGTAGACGATGTAGCGCCGGGCAACGTGGTAGAGCCGGGACTCCATGAGCACCTGCTCGACAGTGTCCTGCACCTGCTCCTGCTCGGGCATGTCCGAACCTTCAAGCTTGGCCTCGACCTTTCCGGCCAGACGCTTGGCCAGGAGGGGATCCTTGATGCCGCTGGCGTTGAGGGACTTGAGGATGGCCTGGGCGATGCGGTCCACGGACCAGGATTCAACCCGGCCGTCACGTTTCACAATCTGCTGGGGCATGAATACTCCGATCAGAATTCTTGTTTGAGGTTTTCAGGCAACGTCCTGTTCCATTCGAGGCGGCACGAACTCCTGGAAGTTCAGGGGCAGGCCTTCCGGGACCTGGACCCTGGTCGCGTGCAGGTCGGCGTCCGAGAGGGCCGGCACCTTGGTGCAGCGGAAATAGATTCTGCCGGGGTGTCTGCGCGCCAGGTCGAAAACCTGCCCCAGGGACTCCCGCGCCCCTTCTTCCGTCATGGTCTGGCCGGTCAACTGCGGGTACATGGCCCACGGCCCCTTGACGTCCACGGCCAGGGACTGGACCAGGTTGTCGCGGAGCAGCCCCTCCAGAACGCCTGGAGCCGAGCCGTTGGAGTCAAGTTTGACTGGCAGTCCCGTGTCGGCCAGATCCGCGAGCAGCCCTTCCAGGCCCGCAACACAGGTCGGCTCTCCGCCGGACAGCGTGATCCCGTCCAGCCAGCGGCTGCGGCGCCGCAAATCGGCCAGCACCGTTTCCCGGCTCAGGGCCGGCAGGGTTTTCCAGGTCCAGGCCAGGGCCGCATTGTGACAGGTCGGGCAGCGCAAGTTGCAGCCACCGGTGAAAAGCACGCACGTGACCCTGCCGGGCCAATCGCACAGGCTGACCGGCACCATACCGCGCACGCGATCCCAGACCGGGCTCGTGTCCGTCATGTTCGCTCGTAATGGATGTGACGTTTCTTTCTGAATATCCCAACACCCTGCATCCGCGTGCAGAGAGTTAAGAGGATAGCTTCAGGCTGGTTTTCTGGCTCGCCCCTCGCGGGGTCACAGTGGCGGGACCGCCCCGGACTCGCACCGGGTTCCCAAGCACCTGAAGTGTATTTGCGGAACGGAAATATCTTTAGACCATCCTCGCGCCGGGAGCAACCGAAACCTTTTCCACAGCGAATTCCCACACTGTGGACGAACTCATTACATCATGGATTCCGGAGTGTTGCGACGCAGGAACTCCTTTCCGGCCAGAGGCAGGGTCACAGCGAACGCACAGGCGAGGAGGAGGAACGTCACCGGCAGTCCCTGGTTGTCCGCAAGCCACCCGACCATCGGACCGGTCAGCACGAAACCCAGCCTGAAGACCAGACTGTGCAGGGACAGGATGCTGGCCCTGTTCCGCCGCTCGCTCAGAGCCTGCAGACGGGAACGCATGAGCGGCCCCTGCATCCCGCGCATGGCCGTGAGCAGGTAGTAGAAGAGAAAGCTGCCCAGTGCGGTGGAAAGCCCCAGGCCTGTGTACGCCGTCACAATGAACACAAAAAAGACGACGTACATGCCCCGCATCCCGATGCGGCTCTGAATCCGGTGGCTGCTTGTTGCGGCCAGCGCCACGACCAGATTAGCGCCGGCCCAGGCCGGCCCGAACCAGGTCAAAGGGACAGTACAGGCCTGCATGTGCGGTTGGATGAGCCAGACCATGTAGAAAGACGCAAGCCCCAGGAGCATCCCGCTGACAATGGTCGAGCGGATGGCCGGACTGCGGAAGGCAAAACGGCACACGCCCAAGGCCTCGGCCAGGTGCGACGTCACGGGGCCGCCATCGTCCCCGGGAGGCTCGCGCAGGCTCAGGCACAGCCCGAGCGCCACGGCCCAGACCGCGATCTGTGCCACGAAAGGCAGCAGGGGCCAGTGGGCGTACATGAGGCCTGCGAACAGCGCGCCGGCCGCTTCTCCGCCCTGGGCCCAACTCACCATCCGCCCGTCGCACCGGGCATAGAGGTCGACACGCCCAGAGGCACGCAACGTCTCAAAAAGCAGGGCCGTATCCGAACCGCTGATGAAGGCGTAGCAAACGCCCAGCATCAACTCCGCCAGCAGTACCCCCCAGAACGTCTCCGCGGCCAGATACCAGCCCCAGCCGAGCAATCCGAAAACACAGGCGGTGATGAGGGCCCAGCGGTATCCCAGACGGTCGCTGACATACCCCGAGGGGTACTCCATGACCACGCTGGCCAGGGAAAAGAACACCTGCAGGGTCAGGATCTCCGTCAGGGACAGGCCTATCTCGTCCTTCCAGAACAGGGTGATGACGGCCATGGGAAAGAGCGTCATTTTCAACGCCGCGAAGACGTTGAGGGTCAGCAGCGTCCGCCGCAGCGCCCCCTCGCCGTCCAGCCCGGCCTCTTTCCGCCCTGCCTGCGCCGTCATCGAGTCCTATCCGCGCAGCAAGGGCCCGAAGAACATGCCGGCCTGACGAGGCTTTCCCACAAACTGGGGGATCATCCGGTTCAACCCATGGATGACCGGCACACAGAGCCCGATGCTCGCAATGCTGACCACGGCGCTGACAAGAAACACCGCCCAGCCCGCGTCCGGAAAGACGGTCACGCTCCAGGTTGCCAGCGGCTTGTTCACGAAGTGGTAGAAAAATCCATTCATGCCCAGCAGGATCAATCCGTTTCGACCCAAAAACGCCAGAAGCGCCGAGCGTTGGAGCGCCGTGCCCAGAGCTAGGACCATGAACGTGCCGGCCAGGGCCGTGAACGGGAACCACAGAAAATGCCCGTGACCCGAAAGCAGGATGACCACGGCCTGAAGATACCGGAAGGGCCCTTGGTTGAGATCGTAGCTCAGTTGCACCGCCAGCAACGCCACCAGAAAAACACCGACAGCGGCGCCCGTTCCGACCTTTTCCAAAACGCGGCTTCGCCCCAGCAGAACGCCGATGAGATAGAACGCGTAAACGACAGGGACCTCGTGCAGCAGCCAGAAACTCATGCTCTGGCCGAAAAAGAAATACCGGGCATTGAGGGCGTAGCCTGCGACATAGCACACCAACGCGGTGAGCAGGATCCGCCGGGGCGAATCCAGAAACCCGCCGGCCAGGCGGTGCACGCACTCCACGCTGACCAGACAGGCAACAAACCACATGGGTACGTTGAACAGGGGAAAGCCCATGCCTGTGGCCACGGTGGCCTTGAGGTAACCTGCGGGGGCAGAGAGGTCGACGATGGGAAACCACCCCGGGATCGGCAGGGACAGCGCGGCCATGACCACGCTGAAAAAAACGTAGGGAGTGATGCGGCTGGCCAGGGTCGTCTTGACGAAGGCCCGCGGCGCGGCGAAGGACGGCCTGGCCCCGCGCACCCAACCCGAGAGCACGAAAAAGAGGATCATGTGGAAGGAGTAAATCCACTTGTAGTGAAGGGCCGCCGCCGGATTCTTCAGGTACATGACCTGTTCGACAAAATGGCCGTAATAGACCAGTCCCAGCCCGATGGCTCTGGCGGCGTCAATGGCGTCCAGGCGCCCGTTCCCGTCTCGACTCATGGCTTCTCCTTTCGTGTTCCCCGACCGTTTCACGCCCTGGCATCAGCGCCGGAGATGAGCACATCCCGCAACCTTTTGTCACCAATAAAAAAAGGCCCCGAAGGGCCTTTTTTGCGAATTCGAACGAGTGCCTACTTGTTCAGCTTCACTTCCTGCGGGAAGATCGGCAGATAACGGTAGGAGAGGCTCATGACCAGGAAGCCGTAGGCGACGATCATGCCCGAAGTGGACCATTCGGCCCAGTTGGGAGCGTAGGACGTCCAGCGGTCGAAAGGCATGACCGGGATGGCCAGGGCCTGAACCGTGAAGACGAAGCGGTTGATGGTGACGCCGATGGCGGTCATGATCGCGGCGGTGTACATGAGCGCCGGACGTTCGCGCACCCAGGGCGTTATCAGCATCACGGCCGGGATGAGGCCGAACCAGAACAGCTCGAGCCACAGCAGAATCTGGCCGTAACCGTATTCGCTGTTGTACATCTGGTCGAAGGTCAGGCCCATGCCGGGCAGGATGCCCTTGGCCCAGGCGTAGGTGTCGAGAATCTTGAAGAAGATGTAGACGCACAGGAGCAGACCGGAGATCTTGCCCATGAGCTTCTTGGTTTCGTAGCTGACCAGCTTGCGGCCGGAGATGGTTTCCATCAGAGCGGCGCACAACATGGTGAAGCCGGGGCCGGAGGCGATGGCCGAGGAGATGAACAGGAAGAACGTCCAGGGCCAGATGAAGAAGCCTTCGCGGAACACGAACGGGCGGCCGAAGAGCACGCCGTACATGCCGCCCAGGGAACCCTGGTGGAAGAAGGACAGGAACGTGCCGATGCCGGCGAACAGCGGCATGTACACATGGAAGTTGTGGGCTATGTGGTGGCAGAGCCTGTTCTCATTGATCTTGCGGTTCTCCAGGATGATCGGGACGTATTCAATGATCAGCACCGTGCAGTAGCAGGTGATGCAGAAAATGACTTCCGTCAGCATGGAGTGGACGTTGGGATGCCAGTAGCCGAACCAGGCCCGCAGGGGCTGGCCGATGTCCAGTACCAGGACGAGCATGGCGCCGGAGTAGCAGAGGAACCCGACGATGACCGCCAGATTGATGATGTTTTTGAGCTCATCGATGCGGATGATGTAGCGCAGGAAACCGGAGAAGAATGCTCCGGCGCCCAGGGCGATGACCGCCAGGTCGAAGGTGATCCACAGGCCGAACCCGAAGTAGTTGTCCAGACCCGTCACGCCGATACCGGTCCCCAGCACCTTGAACGCGCCGTATCCACCCCAGGCGAGGAAGATGCTGATCACGCCCAACCAGGCCAGGAACTTCCCAACAGAACAACGTTCTACCCCTTCGGGCCAGTACGCTCTATCAGACATGTTCGCCTCCCTTCGCATTCTTCAGGTAGTTGTCCCCGAGTTTCCGCACCCACTCCCGCTTGGAGTAGTAGTAAACCTGCGGGTCGGTGCCGAGCTTGGCCAGCAGGCGGAAGGCGTACTTGGACGCAGCCATTTTGCTGACTTCATGCTCGGGATTCTTCAGATTGCCGAATTTGATCGCGCCGGTGGGGCAGATCTCTGCACAGGCCGGGATGTAGGCGTCCTCGGCCAGTTCGGTCGGGTCTTCGCCATTCATGCGGGCCTGTTCCTTGGCCGCCATGAAGCGGTGATGGCAGAAGGTGCACTTCTCGACCACACCGCGGGGACGGGTCGAGGTGTAGGGAGTCAGAACCTTTTCCATGCCTTCGGGCCAGATCGGATCAAACCAGTTGAAGTAGCGGGCATGGTAGGGGCAGGCCGCCATGCAGTACCGGCAGCCGATACAACGGGGATAGACCTGACTGACAATGCCGCCCTCTTCGTCCTTGAGGGTCGCCACGACGGGGCAGACCGTGGAGCAGGAGGGCTTGCCGCACTGCATGCACGGGCGGGGCAGATAGGCCACCTCGTGATCGGGGAAAGGCTTCTCGTTGGACAGTTCGTATATGTTCATCCAGTCAGTGGTCCGCAGCTTGTTGGACGCATCGACCTCGGGCGGCAGGTTGTTCTCCGCCTTGCAGGCCACGGAGCAGGCACCGCATCCGGTGCACTTGTCGAGGTCGACAACCATGCCCCATTTCACCTTGAATTCTTTTGCTTGCATTTTGAGTATCCTCTTGTTTTCGCCAGGTGCTCAGGAATAACTACGCCTTGCTGACAGTGACCCGCGTCGCGGCGTACCGGGACAGCCCGGTCTCTGCTTCCGCTTCGGCGGTCAACAGTTTGTAGACGTTGTCTCCCTTGCCTCTGGAAAAATCATCCCAAGCGCTGTGGCCAAACCCGAGGGGGGCCACCACGGTGTCGTTCATCACGCCTTCGAAGATGCGTACGCGAGCCTTGCATTCGCCGGCTGCGGCAGACAGCTTGACCGCGTCGTCCTTCTTCACGCCCAGATTCTTGGCAGTGGCGCCGTTCATGAGAACGTACATGTCCTTGCCGAGCATTTCGTCAAAACGAATGGCGTTGGTGTTGAAGGGCGGGATGGCCATCTTGGCGCTGCCGACCTTGAGCTGGACGGCCGCAGCCAGGGCCAGGGACTTGCCGTCCTTGGCGGCAACGGGAATCTCCTGCAGCGGGGTCGCCCAAAAGGCCAGGTCCTGAGCCGGAAACTCCTCGCCTACCCAGGGGGAACCCTCGACCATGGAGTCGAAATCGGCGCCCAGGGCCTCGGCCTTGGCCTTGACCACATCCTCGAAGGTCTCGAATCCCAGTTCCAGTTCGGCCTTGGCGGCCACGGCCAGAAGGGCGTCGCCGGTGGGCTTGGTGTCATAGACGGGCTTGATGATGGCGGCGGCCACGGTGTAGTTGGGCTGCCCGGACCCGTACGGGGAATAGGCGTCGTCCAGGCGCTCGAAAGCGTAACTGTCGGGCATGATCAAATCGGCCATGGCCGCGGTCTCGTCCATGAAGGAGCTGAAGGATACCACGAAGCCGGCCTTGTCGATGGCCGCCTGGGCCTTGGCAAGGTTCGGCATGGCGTAGGCCGGGTTGGCGCCATAGACCATCAGCAGGGCCGGGGCCTCGGCCCCGCCGTCGGCAACGGCCGTCAGATAGGCGGCGAGGTCGCTAGCCAGCATGGCCTTCTTGTCCGGAGCGGATTCCACGACTTTGGGGCTCCAGGGCAAGATGCGCACGCCGCCGACAGCGTTGACCTGCTCCAGCAGCAGATTCAAGCACATGCCCGCGGCCATCTCGAAGGCTCCCAGGCCCTGTCCGGCACCAGCGGAAGTCAGCACCAGCGGACGGCCGGCACGAACCAATTCCTGGGCAAGGCCCTTGATCACCTCAGCGGAAACGCTAGTGATTTCGGAGACTTTTTCAAGGGGATAGGCGCCCTGCACGAACTTCGCGAACTCGGCGTATCCGGGCCAGGCGGAACGGTCACGGCCGCCCGCGGAGATGACGGCAGCGAGGCCCATGGCCAGAACCGCTTCCGTCCCCGGGGCGCAGGGCACCCAGATGTCGGCCACTGCAGAGGTGCCGTTCTGGGCAGGCCCGGCGTAAACGAACTTGACGCCCTTCTCGCGGCTGGCCGCAAAGGCGCTGCCGTTGCGAGCCACGTTGCCCCAGGAGCCCATGGCATCAGCGCCAAGGAGGAGCACGTAGTTCGCATTCTCGATGTCATAACCCACCTGACCATCACCGCCGATCATGGCCAGAGCTGCGGAGGCCGCGGCGCTTTCGCCGGGCATGAGGAAAGTTTTGTCCGAACCGGCTTTGCCAACCAGGCCGGCCAGCACGTCGGTGACCGATCCGGTCTCGTCGCCGCTGATCATGGCCACATTGGCACCAGCTTCTTTAATCTTCCCGGCAAGCAGGTCCTCGGCTTCTTCCCAGCTGATATCCTTGAAGGACGAGCCGTCTTTGAGCTTGGGGTTCCTGACCCGGGAAGGGCTGTAAAGGAGATGGACACTGGCTGCGCCCAGGGGGCAGATGCCGCCCATGCTCAGGAGGTGGTCCGGGTTGCCTTCAGCCGCAACGGGGCGGCCGGCCACGGTCTTGACCTTGATGCCGTAGGCGTCGGAGCCCAGCTTGCACAGGGCCGGAACCTTCAGTTCCTCGCCGTACTGCAGCCTGGGGATCCACGGCCAGTTCTGCGTCCAGATGGACACGTCATCAAGGGATTTCCAGACTACGGGAGTGAAGAGGCTGCCCGCCACACCGCCAGCCACCAAGGATATAAAGCTTCTTCTGTCGATTCCCATCGTAACTTCGCTCCTGTCTTATTTGTGGCACACAAAACAGGCGTTGCTCGCGCCGGTCTTGGCATGGCATTCTTCACACTGCCACATCTTCATGGTGTCCTTGCTGTAGCCCGAAAGCCTGTTCTCGTAGAACACAGGCGGCGTCTTCATCGTGGCCACGTCGGGATGACATGATGTGCACTCGAGTTCCTTGTGCGCGATATGGGAGAAGTACACGTTGTCCGGCTGCGTCTGGTACGCCAGCCATTCGACTTCCTTTTCCTGCTGCACATACTCGGTCACGAAACGGGCCTCGTCGGGGTCCTCACCCTGGACATCCTCATGGCAGCCGACACAGTTCGCATTGGTGGGCAGGCCGGCAAAGGAACCATCCTCCCGAAAAGCATGACAGTCTTCACATGACATGCCCTGATCTTCCACATGCACAACGTGATCGAACCGGATGGGTTGGGTCTTCTGACTGTACAGGACTTTGGGAAAGCCCCACCAACCAAGCACGATCGATGCCACCAAACCGATCAGGAATGGCAACACCACGCAGCTCTTGCATTTTGCCACAGTCCTCTCCTCCTACCGCGTTGAGATGAAATTTGAAAAACCGCTCACAAAATAATTGCCTCTCTGTATGCAAGAGGCTCGGGCAGTGTCAAGAGATAATGAAAAAAATCACGATCTTCCATCCACCCTTAACCCCCTCGCACTATTTGAAATTCCTGGCCCTGAACGACAATTGCCGACCGGAACGCTCGGCAATCAAAGACCTCACCCGAAGACGAACGGAGAGACGAAATCCTTGAGTCTGGGCAGGCGGGTGTCCTTCTCAGAGAGGATGGGTGAAATGGCTGGCCAGGCGATGCCAAGGTCCGGGTCGTCGCACAGGATGCCGCCATCATGTTCGGGGGAATAGAACCGATCGACCTTGTAGAGAAAATCCGTGTCCGACTCCAAGGTCATGTATCCATGCGCCAGACCGGCGGGGATAAGAAGCTGAAGATGGTTTTCGGCTGAAAGGGTGAAGCCCTCCCAGCGCCCGAAGGCTGGCGAACCCTTGCGCAGGTCCACCACCACGTCGAAGACGGCACCCCGAGTCACGCGCACCAGTTTGGTCTGAGCCATGGGCGGCGTCTGAAAATGCAGGCCGCGCAACACCCCGGCCTGAGCGGAAAATGCATGATTGTCCTGCAGAAAGTCGATTCCCAGCCCATGGGACTCGAACTCCCGGCGACTCCATGTCTCGCAAAAAAAACCGCGGTGATCCCCGAAAACCTTGGGCCGGATCAGCAGCACTCCGGGAATCTGCGTGCGGGTCACATCCATCCTTGCCATCCTTAGTTGAAGCTCTCAAACGCCCCTTCCCACTACAGAAGGAGCGGCCCGAAAACAATGGCGGCACCCCTCCCCGCTCGGAAACAGGAAGCCTGAAAAACAAAAAACCGCCGAAATCTGTACGATTTCAGCGGAATGATCGCGTGTGGCGGAGGGTTAGGGATTCGAACCCCAGATGCCCGCAAAGGCATGCCGGTTTTCAAGACCGGTGCAATCAACCAACTCTGCCAACCCTCCAGGGGATGGCGGAGAGGGAGGGATTTGAACCCTCGATAGAGGTTTACGCCCCTATACTCGCTTAGCAGGCGAGCGCCTTCAGCCTAGCTCGGCCACCTCTCCGTTCATTGAAGAAAGGGTTAGCTATCCAAAACCTGCCGGACCGTCAACAAAAAATGGCGGTGCTTTTTTTCGCCCGCGACGGTTTTGACAGCGCGTCGAGGATGCGGCAAATAGCCTTCTTCGGCTCGATAATCTTTTTCTCAATGCTTCGGCGTGGAGGAATCCCTTGAAAGACTCCGTCATCCATCTCGGTCTGGCCGGTCTGGGCACCGTCGGCTCGGGACTCGTCAAAATCATCCAGGAAAATAACGACTGGATCGAACGCAGGCTGGGCAAGACGCTCAAAGTCAAGACCATCATGGTCCGCGACCTGGACAAGCCCAGAAACGTAGCCCCGTCTCCGGGCACGACCTTCACCACCAGCATCGACGACATCATAAACGACCCAGAGATCGACATCGTCGTCGAACTCGCCGGAGGCATAGACTTCCCGCGCAAGCTGATCACCCTGGCCCTGAACCACGGCAAGTCCGTCGTTACGGCCAACAAGGCCCTGCTGGCCGAACACGGCCCTGAACTCTTCGAACTGGCGGCCGCCAAGAACCTGGGCCTCTATTACGAGGCCAGCGTGGCCGGCGGCATCCCCATCATCCAGACCCTGAAGGAAAGCCTGGCCGGCAACCGCATCAAGGCCATGACAGGCATCCTGAACGGAACGGCCAATTTCATCATGTCCGAAATGTCCGAGAAGGGGGAAGACTTCGCCACGGTCCTGACCAAGGCGCAGGACAAGGGATACGCCGAAGCCGACCCGACGCTGGACATCGAGGGCATCGACGCGGCCCACAAGCTGGTCATCCTCATCCGCCTCGCCTACGGCCTCGACTTCCCCATGAGCAAGCTCACGATCGAGGGGATTTCCAAGGTCGAGCAGTTCGACATCTGCCTGGCCAAGGAATTCGGATACCGCCTGAAGCTCCTGGCCCAGGTCCGTGAAAAGTCAGGCATGCTCCACGCAGGCGTATACCCGGCACTGCTGCGGCAGGACCACATCCTGGCCAAGGTTGACGGGCCGTTCAATTCCATTCTTCTGGAAGGCAACGCCGTGGGACCGGTCATGCTCTACGGCCAGGGCGCCGGAGACCTGCCCACGGGCAGCGCGGTGCTGGCCGACATCCTGGCCCTGGCCCGCACCAACTGCGTGCCCAACAACACGGGCTTCCTGGAGGCGCGCCTGCCTCTGGCCCAGATTCTGGCTCCGGAACTGACCGTATTCCGCCACTACTTCCGCTTCACCGTGGTGGACCGCCCCGGCGTCATGGCCTCCATTGCCGGTGTCATGGGCGAGTACAACATCAGCATCGCCCAGGTCGTGCAGCGCCAGTACGCGCCCGACGCAGGGGTTCCAATCGTCTTCATCAGCCACTCGGCGCAGATGCAGAACGTCACCGCGGCCCTGGACACCATCAAGAAATTCAGTTTCGTGCTCGACCCGCCGGTGCACTACAGGATCATCTGATGCCAAAAACCGTCTTTCTCGTGGCCGACGGCATGGCGGGGTGGCCCCTGGACGCCCTTGGCGACCGCACTTCGTTGCAGGCCGCCGCCACGCCCGTTCTCGACCGTCTGGCCCCGCTGTCCCGTGTGGGTCTCTGCAGGACCGTGCCCGAGGGAATGCCCCCGGGCTCTGACGTGGCGAACATGTCCCTTCTGGGCTATGATCCCAAGACCCATCATACAGGCCGTGGGCCCATCGAGGCCGCGGCCCAGGGGTTGTCCCTGGACCCCGACGATCTGGTCTGGCGCATGAACCTGGTCAACGTGACCGAACTCTCCGACGCCGGAGTCATGCTGGACTACTCCTCGGGGCACATCAGCACCGCCGTGTCTGCGCCGCTGGTCGCCAGGCTGGCGGATATGGCTGCGGGCGGACCATTCCAGCCCGTCCCCGGCATCCAGTACCGCCACCTGCTGGTCCAGCGGGGCGGAGCCCTGACCGATGCCGCCAGACTGGCTATACGCCCGCCACACGACATACTGGACCAGCCCATCGCCCAGGACCTGGCCTCTTTCGCCACGTTCCCCGAGCTTGAAGCGTTCCTGCGGGACGCCCATGAATTCCTGCGCACCGAGCCCACGTCCCAGGCCACGTCGGTCTGGCCCTGGGGCCAGGGCCGCCCCCTGATCCTGCCCTCCTTCGCCGAACGGTTCGGCCTGCGCGGAGCCGTGGTTTCGGCCGTGGACCTGGTCAAGGGTCTTGGCCGGGCCGCAGGCATGGATGTGCTCGAAATCGAGGGTGCAACCGGCCTCATCGACACCAACTATGCGGGCAAGGTCGAAGCGGCCCTGGAATTTCTCAAACAGGGCGACTTTGTCTACGTGCACGTTGAAGCTCCCGATGAATGCGGACACATGGGCGACGCGCTGCTGAAGAAGCGCGCCATCGAACTCTTCGACGAACGCATCGTGGCCCCGGTCCTGGCCGCCCTCGACGGGGAGGATGCAACCATCGTGGTCACCTGCGACCACTTCACGCCTGTGGTCCGCCGCACCCACACCGAGGACCCGGTCCCCTTCCTGATCTACCGCACCCGTGCGCCGCGTTGCGACGGCCCCGCGGTCTTCGACGAAGACACGGCCAAAGCCGCGGACATGTTCCTGCCCAACGGCCTGGACCTGATCCCTTTCTGCCTCGGACGGGATGCATGAGCGAGTCCTTCCCCCCGATTTCGTGCTGGCTCGAACACCGCGTTTCCTACGGAGAGACCGACGCCATGGGGGTCGTCTATTACGCCAACTACCTGCACCTCTTTGAACGCGGACGCAGCGAACTGATCAGAAACCTCGGCTTCAGCTATGCCGTGGTCGAGGAACGGGGCATCTTCCTGCCGGTGCGCGAGGCCACGTGCCGTTACGCAGCACCCGCCCGCTACGATGACATCATTCATATCCGCACGGGTCTGTCCGGACAGTCCAGGGCCAGCCTGAGTTTCGTTTACGAGATCACCTCCGCGGACCGGTCCAGGGTGCTGACACGTGGCTCGACCCAGCACGCCGTGGTCAACGCGCAAGGAAAACCCGTGCGCGTTCCGGACTGGCTCGCGGCCCTGTTCGTCCAGGCCTGAAATGGTCGATTGCCATACCCATGTCTTCCCACCCAAAATTGGCCCCAGGCTGGCCGCAGCCATTGGCCGCGAGTTCGGCCGTGAACCGGCTGGCGACGGATCGGCCGCAGACCTGTTCGGTCATCTGGACCAGGCCGGCCTGACCCGGGCCATCTGCTTCACCGCGGCCCTGCGCCCCGACCAGATGATTCCGGCCAACTCCTGGATGATCGAACTGCGGCGCACCCACGCGCGTCTGATCCCCCTCGGAACGATCCATCCGGAACACCCCGCCTGGGAGAAGGAACTGGACCGCCTGGAGCGAAACGGCATCCACGGGCTCAAGATCCACCCCGACCTTGCCGGTATCCCGCTGGAATCCCCGGTATGGGACCCTCTCTGGGAAGCGGCACGTGGCCGATTCCTGCTCATGATGCACATGGGCCCCGCCAGGAACGGCGGCGAAACCGTTTCCCGCCCCAAAGACCTCGCCCGAATCCTGGACCGGCACCGTAATCTCAGGGTCGTGGCTGCGCACATGGGCGGGCTCGGCCAGTGGGCGGAAACCCTGGAGTGCCTCGCAGGCAGGGACGTATATATGGATACGTCCTGCTGCCACGAGTCCATTTCAGCCCAGACCATGGGTGCCATCCTGGACCGTCACGACCATGAACGCATCGTCTTCGGCAGCGACTACCCCCTCTTCGCGCCGAAAACTGAACGCACGGCCCTGGCTCTCCTCCTCGCCCCGCTGCGGATTTCCGAAGAGATCCTCCTCAGAAACGGTGAACTCCTGGCCGAAAGCCTGCAACCCGGCGGATTTGCAGGCCCGCCGCCACTTCCCGGCATTGACTTTTCTTGACGACGGGTTCAATTTCCAATACCCGAGTTTGTTTATCCGACTCCAATACCCCCGAAACGGAGACTTTCCTTGACACAAGACCAGACCAATGCCCCCAGTGAAAAGCAATTGCTGCGCCACCGCAAGGAAAAGGCCCAGTTCCTGCTCGACGCGGGCATTCCATTATATCCCAATGATTTCCGCCGCTCTGCGGAGATCGGCGACGTCCTCGAAGCCCACGGGGAGAAAGACGAGGACGCCCTCGCCCGGGAAGCCGAGATATTCTCCCTCTGCGGCCGCATCATGGCCCACCGCTCTTTCGGCAAGGTGACCTTTTTCCACATTCAGGATACAAGCGGCAGGATTCAGGTCTACACCGCGCGCGACGAACTTGGCGCAGAAGAGTACGGCATCTTCAAGAAGTTTGAGATCGGCGATATCGTCGGCGTGGCCGGCAGCCTCTTTCGGACCAAGACCGGCGAACTGACCGTCAAGGCGGCACAGGTGCGTCTGCTGACCAAGTCCATGCGGCCTTTGCCAGAGAAATACCACGGCCTGAAGGACGTGGAGACCCGCTACCGCCAGCGCTACGTGGACCTGCTGGTCAACGACCGCGCCCGGGAAATCTTCCGCAAGCGCACGGCCATCGTGCAGTTCATCCGCAATTTTCTGAACGAGCGGGACTTCCTCGAAGTGGAAACTCCCATGATGCAGCCCATTGCCGGCGGCGCCACGGCCAAACCCTTCCGGACGCACCACAACGCCCTGGATATGGATCTCTTCCTGCGCATCGCCCCTGAACTGTATCTCAAGCGTTTGCTTGTGGGCGGCTTCGACCGGGTTTACGAGATCAACCGCAATTTCCGCAACGAAGGCATCGACACCCGGCACAACCCCGAATTCACCATGATCGAATTCTATTGGGCCTACGCCACCTTCGTGGACCTCATGGACCTGACCGAGGAACTCCTGGGCGGATTGGCCAAGGCCGTGAATGGCAGCCCCCTGGTCGAATACCAGGGCAACACCATCGATCTGCAGGACGGATGGGTGCGCATGCCCTTCCATGAATCGCTGGAAAAGATCGGCGGCGTGGCCCCGGAAATCTACACCAGCTACGATAAGTGCAAGGATCTGGCCCTGAAGCTCGGCGAGGCGGTGCACCCAAAGGAAAAGCTGGGCAAGCTCCAGGCCAAGTTGTTCGACAACCTGGTGGAGCCCAAGCTCATCCAACCACATTTCATCTATCATTATCCGACGGACATCTCCCCGCTCTCCCGCAAGAACGACCAGAACCCGGAGATCACGGACCGATTCGAACTCTTCATCTGCGGCCAGGAAATGGCCAACGCCTTTTCCGAACTCAACGACCCCTACGACCAGAAGGATCGGTTCGAGGAGCAGGTGCGGGAGAAAGCCGCCGGGGACGATGAAGCCCACGCCATGGACGAGGACTACATCCGCGCCCTGGAATACGGCATGCCTCCTGCTGCAGGGCAGGGTATCGGTATCGATCGACTCGTCATGCTGCTGACGGACTCGCCGTCCATCCGGGAAGTCATCCTCTTCCCGCTGCTGCGGCCAGAGATCGCCGGCTGATCCCGGTCCGGTCCGGTCCGGCTTGTCCGGCGCGTTCCCTTTAAGCGAGAACCCATGCAATTCGAACTGTTTGTCTCACTGCGGTATCTTCTGGCCCGGCGCAAACAGGCCTTCATTTCCGTCATCTCGCTCATTTCCGTGCTTGGCGTGGCCATCGGCGTGGCCTCTCTTATCGTGGTCCTCGGGGTCATGAACGGATTCAGCGACAACCTGCGCGACAAGATCCTGGGCATCAACTCCCACCTCATCGTCGGCTCGGTCAAACAGACCATCGAGGGCTACGAACGGCTAGTGGACAAAAGCATGCAGATCGACGGCATCGAGGCTGCCACCCCCTTCATCTATTACGAGGTCATGCTGTCCACCCCTTCGGGCGTCAAAGGCGTCGTGCTGCGGGGCATCGATCCGGACACGGCCGGGCAGGTCCTGTCCGTGGAAAAGGACCTGATCAACGGCAGCCTGCAGAATCTTGGCAACCCCGGGGACACACCCGGCATCGTCATCGGCAAGGAACTCGCGGCGCGCCTGGGCCTGACCATGGGCAGCCGGGTCAGCCTGCTCGCACCCAGCGGCAAGAAGTCCGCGGCCGGTTTTTCCCCGAAGATCATTTTTTTCAATGTGGTCGGAATCTTCAACTCCGGCATGTTTGAATACGATTCATCCCTCGTCTTCGTTTCCATACCCGAAGCGCAGAAAATTCTCGGATTCGAGGGCGACTTCGTGACCGGCATCGAATACCGCGTATCCGACATCGACGCGGTGCAGCAGACCGGCGAACTCCTGGTCCGCGCCCTCGGGGGCTTTCCCCTCTATTCGCGCAACTGGATCGAGATGAACCAGAACCTCTTCGCCGCCCTCAAGCTTGAAAAGACGGCCATGGCGGTGATCCTGATCATGATCGTGCTGGTGGGCTCCTTTTCCATCATCACCACCCTGGTCATGATGGTCATGGAAAAGACGAAGGACATCGCCGTACTCATGGCGCTTGGAGCAACGCCCCCGCAGATCCGCAACATCTTCATCCTGCAAGGGTCCCTCATCGGCTCCCTGGGA